>JBEQAI010000037.1:0-14860 GCA_041640415.1 Ammoniphilus sp.
ATCGTGGAGGGCGCCCCGATCGGTCTCGGCAGCCATGTTCAATGGGATCGGAAGCTAGATGGCAGGCTTGCTCAAGCTGTTATGAGTATTCAAGCCTTTAAGGGTGTGGAAATTGGGATTGGGTTTGAAGCAGCTGCTCGTCCAGGTTCTCAGGTTCACGATGAAATTATTTGGGATGAAGAACAAGGATTCACAAGGAGCAGCAATCGTGCAGGAGGCTTAGAGGGCGGTATGACAACCGGTATGCCTATCGTGGTTCGCGGTGTCATGAAGCCGATTCCTACGCTTTACAAACCTCTTATGAGCGTAGACCTTGCAACGAAGGAGCCTTTTGCTGCTACGATTGAACGCTCCGATAGCTGTGCTGTTCCTGCGGCTTCCGTAGTTGCAGAAGCGGTTGTAGCCTTTGAAGTGGCGAAGGCGCTGTGTGAGACCTTCCATAGCGATAACCTGGACCAGATGAAGGCTAGCGTGCAGCAGTTTAAACAATATTTGGAGACCATTTAGTTATGAAAAGACTAAAAGTAGAGCTAGGGGAGAGGAGTTATCCGATTGTCATTGGGCGGGATCTGTTCGGTAGTCTTCCTGAAGAGCTCGAGGCCAGAGGGATTACTCCTAAAAGTAAACTGTTTATCATCACCGATCATCAAGTGGCCCCGCTATATCTTGAGCGAATGCAGTCTATTCTCCAGTCCGCGGGCTATCAGACGGGATCTCATGTGATCTCTGCGGGGGAACAGTCGAAATCGCTGCAGGTCCTTGAAGAGGTCACAGGAAGCGCACTCCAGGCAGGCCTCGATCGTAAATCGGTCTTTATCGCACTAGGCGGTGGCGTTGTAGGGGACTTAGCTGGTTTTTGTGCAGCTACCTATATGCGAGGTGTCCCGTTTGTCCAAGTTCCCACGACCTTGCTGGCTCATGACAGCAGTGTGGGAGGTAAAGTTGCTGTCAATCATCCACTAGGCAAAAATATCATTGGAGCTTTTCACCAGCCAAGCCTGGTCTTATATGATACGGAGACATTAAAGTCACTTCCACCACGAGAAATCTATGCTGGTTTTGCTGAAGTGGTCAAGCATGGATTGATTTGGAGTGAGTCGTTTACCCATTGGCTGGATGAACATGCGGAGGACCTGCTTGCTCTTCGATCTCCTTATATTGATGAGGCAATTTACCAAGGCTGCTTGATCAAATCTCAAGTGGTTTCTGAAGACGAAACCGAGCAAGGAAAACGGGCCATACTTAATTTAGGCCACACGTTCGGCCATGCTCTCGAGTCTCTCTCTCATTATGGAGGGCTAATCCATGGAGAGGCTGTTGCGATAGGTATGGTTGCTGCAGCGTTGCTTGCCGAAAGGATCGGGGTTTGTTCCGAATCCGATCAGGTTGCGAATAGAACCATAGCATTACTCAAGAAATTCCATCTGCCTGTACGTATGGATGATCAGTTTTCACCTGAGCAAGTGTTAGAAGCCATGAGACATGATAAAAAGGGCAGCGGAGGAAAATTAGTCTTCGTCCTCCCAACACGAGTAGGGGCTGTAGATATCTTCCATGATGTGAAGGAAACAGATGTATTAGAAGTATTAAAAATGTCAAAAGAGGTGTCATAAGAAATGGGAGTAAGGGGGATACGCGGAGCGATCACCGTTAAAGAAGATACATCAACTGAGATACTTGATGCGACGGAACAATTAGTGCATGAAATCATAAGTCAGAATCAGATCTTGCCTGAGCATGTTGCGGCCATATTCATCACGGTAACCACGGACTTGGTTTCAGATTTTCCAGCGAAAGCCATCAGAAAGATCGAAGGATGGGAGCTCGTTCCGCTAATGTGTTCAACAGAAATTCCGGTATTGGAAAGCTTGTCGAATTGCATTCGGGTTATGATGCTAGTTAATACCGATCTGAATCCAGACGAAGTGAACCATGTATTCTTAAGGGAAGCGAAGAAGCTTCGCCCAGATCTTGCCGACATTAATGCATTGACTTCAAACTAGTATTATAATAAACTAAAAATTAAGTTAGAGTTGAGAAGCAGAGCCTGAGTTTGAGAAGTGAGTTGAGTTGAGGAAGCAGAGCCTGAGTTGTTCATAGAGGAGGTCGAGGTATGGCCTTTGTCTATTTACTATGTGCATTCAGCCCAGGGTTCCCCTGGGCTTTTTATGTTCTATAAGTCAATAACGAGACTCTGAATGGATGCTCTCCCCTCGCCGCTTCTCTTCTTTTATTATGAAAGGAGAGGTGCACCACCATGTATTATCCCCCCGTAGAAAAAGCAGTAGAGCTTGCTGCTCAATATAATCTGATTCCCATTAGGATGACCTTCATGGCTGATCAGGAAACACCGATCAGTATTTTTCAAAGATTGCGCTGCGATGGTTCGTTCCTTCTAGAGAGTGTAGAAGGAGGCACGCGCTGGGCTAGATATTCCTTTATTGGCTTGAATCCGCTCATGACCCTTCAAGCGAAGCAAGGAAAAGTGACGATTCACTATCGAAATGCGCCTACAGTAGAATCATTTGAACACCCTATTGAACGTTTGCGCCAGGAACTCCAGTCTTTCCGTAGCCCTGATGAGCTGGATTTTCCGCGATTCTCTGGAGGGGCGGTTGGATACTTTGGCTATGATATTCTCCGCTACTATGAAGAGCTTCCTGAAGCGAAACAAAATGACTTAAACATGGATGATGTCAAGTTCATGTTTGCCGACGAAGTCATTGTATTCGACCATTTGAAGCAAGAAATTCAGGTGATCGGCCATATCATGGTGGAGCCTGGGGACGGGCGGGCTGAAATTGAGGCGAAATATCAAGCTTGTTGTCAGAGAATTAAGGCATTAGCGAGAAAAACACGTAGCCGCGAACAGATGCCCAGCGAATTGTATGTCGTACCCCATGAGTATGAACCGATTGATGTACAATCCAATCTAACGCAACCCGAATTCATAAAAATGGTGGAAGCGGCAAAGGAATACATCGCTTCTGGTGATATTTTTCAAGTCGTTCTCTCTCAGCGATTCTCGGTTGAGGATTCTCCTGATCCGTTTCATGTATATCGCGTGCTGCGTTCCTTGAATCCCTCTCCCTACATGTATTTTCTCCAGTTTTCAGAGGATGAGATCCTCGTAGGGACATCTCCGGAGCTCCTGGTGAGAGTTGAAGATGGCAAGGTAGAGAACCGACCGATTGCAGGTACACGCCGAAGAGGACGGACAGCGGAGGAAGATGAGTATCTAAAAGCGGACTTATTGGCTGACGAAAAGGAAAGAGCGGAGCATCATATGCTCATTGACCTAGGGCGTAATGACGTCGGCAAGGTTTCCTCCTATGGTTCTGTTCAGGTGGAACAGTTCATGGAAATTGAAATGTACTCGCATGTGATGCACATTGTGTCTCATGTGACGGGCCGTCTTCAGGAAGACAAGGATGCCTTTGACGCGCTTGCTTCCTGTTTCCCAGCAGGGACGGTATCTGGGGCGCCAAAGCTAAGGGCCATGGAGATCATTGCAGAATTGGAGCCCCATGCAAGAAATGCCTATGCGGGCGCGATTGGATACTTCAGCTTCTCCGGGAATATGGATTCCTGCATTACGATCCGCACCATTGTATTTAAAAATGGAAAAGCCTATATTCAGGCTGGTGCAGGCATTGTAGCGGATTCAGTACCGGAAAAGGAATTTGAAGAAACGGAAAATAAAGCTGGAGCCTTAATACGAGCCATTCAGATGGCTAAGCAGATTCAGAGATTAGAGGAGGATGACGAGTATGTTTCAACCCCTACTAAATAAGGTAGTTGACTTGAAGCATTTGAGCCGAGAAGAGTCTAGAGAAGCCATGAGTTTAATTATGTCGGGTGAAGTGCCTTCTTCGCAGCTGGCGAGCTTTTTAACGGCCATGAAAATAAAAGGCGAAACGGTAGAGGAGATTACAGGCTTTGCTTTGACCATGAGGGAAAAATCATTAAAGGTACAGGTGCCTAGCCACAATCTTATAGATACCTGCGGCACAGGCGGCGATGGGGGAAGGACCTTTAATATTTCCACAGCTTCGGCCTTTGTTGCCGCAGCTGGCGGAGCTAGGGTAGCGAAGCATGGCAATCGTGCCGTGTCGAGCAAGAGCGGCAGCGCGGATGTGCTGGAGCAGCTTCATATCTCAATTCAACTAGGAGAAGAAGAAGCGAAGACTTGCTTAGAGATGACAAACCTTTGCTTCATGTTTGCTCCTCTTTACCATCAAGCGATGAAGCACGCGGTAGCTACTCGCAAGGAAATTGGCTTCCGCACCGTCTTTAACCTATTGGGTCCTTTGACGAATCCGGCCCAAGCAGACCGTCAGCTTATGGGAATTTATGATGCCAATCTAGCAGAAAAAGTGGCGCAGGTGCTCCGTGAGCTAGGGCTGGTTAAAGCTCTTATTGTGGCAGGAGAAGATGGTTTAGATGAAATTAGTATTTCTGCGCCTACGCAAGTAGTGGAACTAAACCAGGGCGAGATCAGGTCTTATACCATTACGCCGGAGGAGTTAGGCTTGAATCGCTACCCGATAAGCCAACTTTCCGGAGGAAGTGCAACGGAAAACGCATCGGTTATTCAGCGGATCTTCGCAGGGCAAAAAGGAGCCGACCGAGATATTGTTTTAGCGAATAGTGCGGCATCCTTGTATTTGGCCGATTGCGTTTCTTCCTTGCAGGAAGGGGTTAAGGTGGCTGGTGAGATTATTGATCAAGGCCTAGCATTAGAAAAACTAGAACAAGTAGCAAAGGTAACTAGGGGGATGTCCCATGTTGGATAAAATTGTAGCAACGAAGCTTAAAGAGATCGAGCTGCTAAAGCAGAAGTGGAACCAAGACAAGATCGAACAGGAGATTGCTGAACAGCCGGCAACCAGGCCTTTTATCAATCGATTAGTGCAGAGTCATCGCCCGATTAGCGTCATTGCCGAGGTCAAGAAAGCCTCGCCTTCCAAAGGACTGATTCGTCCTGATTTTGATCCTCTTGCGATTGCTAAGGCTTATGACTTGGCAGGCGTCGATGCCATGTCTGTACTAACGGATGTAGACTATTTTCAGGGGAGTAATGCTTATCTGACGGAGATTCGCAAACAAACGAATACCCCTATTATTCGTAAGGATTTTATCATTGACCCCTTACAAGTTTACGAAGCCAGAAGAATTGGCGCAGACTGTATTTTGTTGATTGCAGCGATTCTAAGCTCACAACAATTAGAAGAACTGTCCTTCCTAGCCGAAAGACTAGGGTTGGACGTCTTAATCGAAATCCATAACAAAGAAGAGCTGGAGCTTGTATTAGCTTCTACACAGCCTCGTTTGATCGGGATTAATAACCGTAATTTGAAGACCTTCGAAACTTCACTGCAAACAACGGAGGAGCTTCTTCCGTTTATCCCAAACTCTCTTCCTGTGGTCAGCGAGAGCGGCATTCATTCTGCTGACGATATTCGTTATTTGCGTGAGCTGAGCAGGGTAAGAGCTGTATTGGTAGGCGAGCATTTTATGCGCAAGCCTGATATTGCAGCAGCTGTAGAGGAGTTAGTGGGGTCATGAGATCTACTCCGTTAGTCAAATGTTGTGGATTTAAAGATATAGAAGGACTGTCTCAATTGAATGCTTTAGGCGTAGACTTTGTCGGGTTCATTTTGGCCCCGAGCAAACGAAAAGTCAATCCAGTGGATTTGCCTGACCTGTTTGATGCTGTTCCTGCTGGTATGAAGAAGGTTGGCGTGTTTGTGAATCCGAGCCTAAATGAGCTGACAGACGTGATGAAAATCGCTGCGTTTGATCTGATTCAGCTGCACGGGCAAGAAAGTCCATATTTTTGCAGACAAGTAAAGCAGGAGTTTTCGGTAGACATCATCAAGGCTGTACACATCGGGGACGGTCAGGGACAACTCCCGCCGGATGATTACGGGAAATGGATTGACTATCTTCTATTGGATACGTTAGACCCGCAAGCGGCAGGAGGGACGGGAAAAACGTTCCGCTGGGATGTGATCCCTATGTTTGAGCAGTGGTGCAAGGAGCACGGAGTGAAGCTATTAGTTGCCGGCGGCATTACCCCGGAGAATGCGAAACAGCTCATATCCGAGTGGCCACTTGCCGGTATAGATGTAGCAAGCGGAATAGAAACGGATGGACGAAAGGATCGTCAGAAAATAGAGAAGCTGGTAGAAAGGGTGAAGGGGAATGGCAGGAGTACCTAACGAGCACGGCCGTTTTGGGGAATTCGGTGGAAAATATGTGCCGGAAACCTTAATGAACGCGCTGGAAGAGCTAGAGAGAGAATATCAGTTGGCTAAAGAAGACGCAAAATTCCAAGAAGAACTGCGCTATCATTATACTTATTTTTCAGGTCGAGCTACACCTTTGTATTTCGCGGATCGTTTAACCGAACACCTCGGCGGTGCCAAGATCTATCTTAAGCGCGAAGATTTAAACCATACAGGGGCCCATAAACTCAATAATGCCTTGGCACAGGGATTGTTGGCGAAGCGGATGGGAAAAACCAAAATTGTAGCGGAAACCGGGGCCGGACAGCATGGGGTGGCTTCAGCAACCGTTGCAGCCAAGCTTGGCTTGGAGTGCAAGGTATTCATGGGAGAAGAAGACATTCGTAGACAGCAGCTCAATGTTTTTAGAATGCAACTGTTGGGCGCAGAAGTGATTCCGGTGAGCTCAGGCACAAAGACCCTAAAGGATGCCACTAACGAAGCGATCCGCTATTGGGTTACCAATGTGGAGGATACCTTCTATCTGTTAGGTTCGGTTGTGGGTCCGCATCCGTATCCGATGATTGTCCGAGATTTCCAAAGGGTAATCGGAGATGAAACCAAGGCACAGATCTTAGAGCTGGAAGGGAGACTTCCGGATACGATCATCGCCTGTGTAGGCGGCGGAAGCAACGCAATGGGGATTTTCTATCCATTTGTCGCGGATTCTTCGGTTCGGTTAATTGGGGTAGAAGCAGCTGGACATGGCGTGGATACGGATAAGCATGCCGCCACCTTTGCTAAAGGAACCAAGGGAGTGATCCATGGCTCGATGACTTATCTTCTTCAAGATGAATGGGGCCAGATCCAAGAGCCTCACTCGATTTCCGCTGGTCTCGATTATCCAGGCGTCGGTCCGGAGCACGCTTATTTGAAGGATGTTGGACGTGCGGCTTATCATCCGATTACGGATCAAGAAGCTCTGGAGGCGCTGCAGCTCCTTTGCAAGACGGAAGGGATCATTCCTGCCCTAGAGTCTTCTCACGCGATCGCAGAGGCGATGAAGCTGGCTCCAGGACTTCCTTCTGATCATCTCTTGGTTGTTTGCTTATCGGGAAGAGGAGACAAGGACGTAGAAGCGATACAGCATCATCTGAAGGGGGAAGTCTAATGCAGAACCATACCATTGCGGAAAAGTTTGCCCAACGAAAGGATCCCTTGTTCATTCCCTTTATAACGGCAGGAGACCCGAGCCCTGAGGCAACGGTTGCGATTGCTCTAGCGCTAGAAGAAGCTGGGGCGGATATTTTAGAGTTAGGCGTCCCTTATTCGGATCCGCTGGCAGATGGCCCGACGATACAGCGTGCATCCGCACGAGCGCTTCGTCACAAGGTCTCCATTCAAGATTGCTTGAGCATGGCGCAGCAGATGCGTCAGCAAGGGTTATCGATCCCGATCATTTTATTTACGTACTTCAATCCCGTCCTGCAGTACGGGATCACTCGCTTGTTTGAACAAATGAAGGAAGTGGGAGCGAACGGCATCTTAATTCCTGACTTGCCAGTTGAAGAAAGCGGCGAGGTGCGACGAGTTTCCCAGCAATTCGGCTTGCCTTTGATCTCCTTAGTGGCGCCGACCTCGCAGCAGCGTATTCAAAGAATTGCGGAACAAGCGGAAGGATTCGTATATTGTGTATCCTCTTTAGGGGTGACAGGCGCTAGAAGCGAGCTTGCAGCGGGAATTGATTCGTTTTTGCAGGAAGTTAGAAAGCATGCGAAAGTCCCTGTGGCCGTCGGTTTTGGCATCTCGAGGCCTGAGCAGATGGGTCAACTAGCGCCTCATTGCGATGGACTCATCGTGGGAAGTGCGTTAGTCCAAGTGATAGAAGAAGCCGGCGAATTACTATTAGACGAGGATAAGCGAGCCCAAGGACTGGAAATGATAAAAATGTTTGTACAAAACCTAAAATCTGGAGTAAGATAGAAAAAAATTTACTCTAGGAGTGAGAGACATGAACCCTAAAAAGCAAATTGTAGATTTACCGGTCTATCAACCAGGGAAGCCTATCGATGAAGTAAAGCGGGAGTTAGGGCTAGAGAAGATTGTGAAGCTAGCGTCCAATGAAAATCCATTCGGCTGCTCTCCTTTAGTTAAACCAGCCGTCCAATCGGTACTCGATGAGCTTGCGATCTATCCAGATGGCGGAAGCATGGCCTTGCGCGAGGAAATGGCCTCTTTCTTAGGGGTGCCCGGATCTCAGCTTGTCTTTGGCAACGGATCAGATGAGCTCGTGATGCTGACATCCCGCGCTTACCTTGAGACAGGTTCGAATACGGTTATGGCTACTCCAACCTTCCCGGTCTATAAGACAACGGCAACCATTGAAGGGGCAGAAGTGATTGAAGTGCCGCTTAAAGACGGCGTACATGATTTAGAAGCAATGCTAGGCAGCATTACAGAGCAAACCCGAGTCGTGTGGGTTTGTAACCCGAATAACCCTTCTGGGACGATGAATGATCAAGCACAAATCCAGGCGTTTTTAGAGCGTGTCCCAAGCTCTGTTCTCGTTGTACTGGATGAAGCCTATTTCGAATATGTGACGGATTCGTCTTACCCAGAATCGATTTCTCTGCTTAAGCAATTTCCCAATGTACTGATCCTAAGAACCTTCTCCAAAATCTATGGATTAGCCGGCCTTCGCATTGGCTATGGTATTGCTTCGGAAGATATTGTGGACAAGATCAATCGCGTTCGTGAGCCTTTTAACACAAGCAGCATCGCTCAGAAGGCAGCGATTGTCGCCCTAAAGGACCAAGAGTTCGTGAAATCCTGCCGTGAGGCGAACGAGTTGGGCAGAAAGCAGCTTTATACGGCGTTTGAAGAAATGGGCCTTTCCTATTATCCATCCCAAGGAAACTTCGTGCTGGTCGATACAGGACGTAATGGAAATGACGTATTCCAAGCCCTTCTTCGTAAAGGCTACATTGTTCGATCAGGGGTGGCTTTAGGCTTTCCTTCTTCTATACGTGTGACCGTAGGAAGCCAGGAGCAGAACGAAGGTTTCCTTGCTGCCCTTCGTGAGGTGTTATAAGTGAAAAAAGTAGCGGTACTAGGCGTGGGACTCATAGGTGGGTCCCTAGCGCTTTCTTTAAAGAATGAGAATATTGAAATAATCGGCTTTGATGTGGATGCGCAAAATCTGCAAAAAGCAATCGACTTAGGTGTCATTGATCATGCTACGGACCATTTAGCTGGTGCGGTGCAGGATGCAGACGTGATCTTTTTATGTTCACCGGTGGGGAAGCTCTTTGAATTGCTTTCTTTCTTGCGCTATACCCCGCTTAAAGAAGGGGCGATAATCTCCGATACGGGCAGCACAAAATCGTCCATTATGGAATGGACAAAAGGGTTTCAACAGCGTAAGGTTCATTTTATAGGCGGTCATCCGATGGCAGGTTCGCATAAGTCTGGGGTGGAAGCGGCGCATGACCGTTTGTTTGAGAATGCCTACTACGTACTCACTCCTGATGCTACAGTTCCCGAATCGGCTGTTTCAGCTTTAAAGGAGCTGCTGCAGCCTACAAAAGCCAATATTGTGGTTCTGGATCCGGAAGAGCATGACCAAATTGTAGGGGCCATCAGTCACTTTCCGCATATTATTGCAGCTGCTCTCGTTAACCAGGTTGGACGTTACAGTGAGAACACTCCGTGGTATAACCGCTTAGCCGCAGGTGGATTTCGGGATATTACGCGGATTGCGTCGAGCAATCCTCACATGTGGCGAGACATCCTATTGCACAACCGCAAGGTGATGCTTTCTTTAGCCGAGGATTGGAGAGGCGTTTTGGATGAGATCATTGGCTTTGTGAAAGAGAACGATGGTCAAGCTATCGAAGACTTTTTCCGGGATGCCCGTGACTTCCGCGACCAATTGCCAGAACGAACCAAAGGAGCGATCACCCCGCTCTATGATCTATACGTGGATGTGCCGGATAATCCAGGTGTTATTGGAAAAATTACAACCTTGTTAGGCGTTAAGGATATTAGTATTACGAATATACGCATTTTGGAAATCAGGGAGGACATTATGGGGGTTCTCTTAATTACCTTCCGCAATGATGATGATATGGAGAAAGCTCGTGAAGAACTTACCAAGGAAGGATACCGGGTATATTCACGGGAATAGGAGGAAGAGGGTATGTTAACAACGAAGAACGTGAAAAAGGTCACCGGCGAGATCACTGTACCTGGAGACAAGTCCATCTCCCATCGTGCCGTAATGTTTAGCTCCATGGCTAAAGGCACGGCTCGGATCTATGGTTTCTTGCCTGGAGCGGATTGCCTTAGCACCATTAGCTGCTTTAGAAAAATGGGGGTGTCCATAGAGCAGCAAGGGAACCAAGTTGTAGTCGAAAGTAAAGGATTAGACGCGCTAGTTGAGCCGCATGAGGTTTTAGATGTTGGCAATTCCGGCACAACGATTCGCTTGATGTCCGGGATCTTGGCTGGACGCCCGTTTCATTCTACGCTGGTAGGAGACGAGTCCATCGCAAGACGTCCGATGAAGCGTGTAGTCAATCCGCTTAAGCAGATGGGGGCAAAGATTGACGGTCGCTCCGGTGGAGAATTTACGCCGCTTTCGGTTCGCGGAGGCGAGTTGAAGGGTATTGAGTTTCGCTCTCCAGTGGCTAGTGCACAAGTCAAATCCGCTATCATCCTCGCGGGATTACAGGCTGAAGGAGTAACGACGGTGTACGAGCCGCACCTTTCTCGTGACCATACCGAGCGCATGCTGTCTTCTTTCGGCATCGAGCTGGAATCCTTCGAGGGGGGAGTCTCGATTCGTGGTGGACAAACCATGGTGCAGCAAGATGAGATTCATGTTCCAGGAGATATCTCGTCTGCCGCCTTTATGTTGGCTGCTGCAGCCATACTGCCAGGAAGTGAACTCACTATTCGAGGGGTTGGCGTAAACCCGACCAGAACGGGAATTATTGATGTCCTTTTGGAAATGGGCTCTGATCTTAAAGTGGAGAATGAACGCATCCAAAATGGCGAGCCTGTGGCCGATTTGACCATCCGCTATGCCCCGCTTCGCGGAATCGAAATCGGCGGCGCCATTATCCCTAGATTGATCGATGAAATCCCGATTATTTCCGTTATCGCATCGCAAGCCGCAGGAACCACTGTGATCCGGGATGCGGAAGAGCTGAAGGTGAAAGAAACGAACCGCATCGATGTGATGGTAGAAGAATTGCGCAAAATGGGTGCACAGGTGGAAGGGACTGAGGATGGCATGATTATCCACGGAGGCGCGTCCTTAGTGGGTGCTCATTGCCATAGTCATGGAGACCACCGCATAGGCATGTCTATGGCCATTGCGGGCTTGGTGGCTGAAGGACAAACAACAGTCGAGGAAGCTGAAGCCATCAATGTTTCCTTCCCAGGGTTTGAGGAGACACTTTCCAAGATCGTGGAAGCTTAGTTTAAGGCATAGAATAACCGGATTCCCTCTTAGGAGGGGATCCGGTTTTTTAACTTGCAGCACTGCACAGACAAAAAATTGTCCAGTCATAGCCTGGTTCGAGGAGCTTGTTCCACTTATTGGTGTCGGATGCCCTCCTTGCCACCGTACCAATGAAAATAGCCCGCTTTGATCACGAAACCGAGCGATTCGTGCCCTGATTCTGGGTTTTCGCCTGAATGAGTAACCGCCTAGCTCAAGTCTTCACTTCGTTTTTCTATGAAGCTCCCCCGACCTACTTAAACTCAAGAACCGGCAGCTCCAAAGTGACCTTCGTCCCCTGACCCAGTGCGCTTTCAAGCCTGATAGATCCTCCATGTTTTTCTGCGATCCATTTTGCCATGGTAAGACCAAGCCCAGTACCCGGAAACTGGCGAACATTTCCGCCCCGGTAGAAGCGGTCAAAGACTCGGTGGAGGTCACCCTGCGATACGCCGACCCCTGTATCCTCAATAATGGCTTGCAGACGGTTAGGAGTACGCTCAAACCGGAGCTTAACGTATCCAGACGCTGTGTACTTAAAGGCATTTTCCAGTAGTATCAGGAAAATTTGCTTCAAAAAGTCTTTGTTACCTTTAATGGATACATTCTCGATTACAGAATCCCCTTCATATAAGAAGTCCACACCGGGCTTCATTAACGCATCTACTTGTCCAATCCACTCGGATAGCCATGGCCCCAAGCGGATTTCTTCCAAGTGCATATGGTAGCCTGCATCGGCCCGCGCCAGCGTAAGAAGATCATGGACCATGCGGGAGACTCGTTCAATTTCTTCTACCGTATCCTCCATAGCTTCCATCGAAAAAATGCCTTTCTCCAAATAAAGCTTTCGCAGAAAGTCCATATTTCCGCGTATAGAGGTTAAGGGAGTCCGCAGCTCATGGCTGGCATCGGCGACGAATCGTCGCTGGGTTTCGTAAGACTCCTCGAGTTCTTTGTACATTTCTTCAATCTTATCCATCATCGAATTAATTTGGCGGGATAGCTGGCCAATTTCATCCGGTGGGCCCGTGTATGAGATTCTTCTCTCTAGCGCTCCTTCTCTTTCAATCTCAGCTGTGGTATCCGTAATTCGCTGAATGGGGGAGAGTGCTTTACGGGCAAGAATCCATCCAATAAGGGCAGAGAGCGTTACCGTTGTTATGGCGCCTAAGGCTAATAGCCAGCGCAAGTTCGTAAGGGAACGGTGAAAGCCATACAAGGATTCAGCGACTTGCAATACCCCTATGAACTGCGTCCCTGAGATGAGGGGCAAATAGTAGATGCGGATTTGTGTCCCTCCCACATTTTTCGTTTCATAGAACGGACTCCCCTTCACAATATGGGTTAAAGCATCATATGAGATGGGAAGAGATTGGTCACCTAGGGATTCTGAGCGAGATAGAATTTCTCCGTTTGGATTTACGATTTGTAAATAGAGCTCAGGTGTTGAGAACACATCGATATCGGGAAGGACAAGCTTGCGGATGGGGAAAGGAAAAATATCGACGATTTCGATGGATTGGTGTATCTCTCTGCCGCGATCCCGAAGATGGTTGTCAATCTGGTTCATTTCCCGGTGACTAAAGAAAAGGTATAGATAGGTGCAAAATAAAGTGATAACAACGAGAAACACCGCGCTGTACCATAAGGTCAGCTTAAGGCGAATGGGCATCTAGGCGTCCTCCCTAAGAATGTAGCCAAGGCCGCGCACGGTCTGAATAAGCCGCGGTTCTCCTTTTTCCTCTAGTTTGGCACGAAGAGAAGCGACATACACTTCAATGACATTGGACTCGCCTTCGTAATCATGGCCCCAAATGTGATGGAGGATCTGATCCTTTGATAAAACGATCTGGGGATGATCCATAAACAATTCTAGAAGGTCAAACTCTTTTCCGCGCAGGTCGATTTTTCGCCCATTGCGAAAACAGGTTCGACTTTGGCGATGTAATTCTATTCCCAATACTTGCAGCTGACTCGCTTTCTCTCTGTTGGGTTGATTCCTTCGCAACTGCGCACGAATTCTGGCCAGCAGCTCGGTTAAAGCGAAGGGCTTTACGACGTAGTCGTCCGCCCCCAGGTCTAATCCCTTAACCCGTTCTTCCACTTCGTCTTTCGCTGTCAGCATGATAATAGGAATAGGGCTGGCATTGCGGATTTCCTGACAGACTTCCCAGCCGCTAAGCCCTGGAAGCATGATATCTAGGATAATGAGGTCAAACGAGTTCTGCATGCAAGCCATAAGAGCATCTTCACCCGAAAGGGCGACATGGACCGCATAGCCTTCATATTCTAATGCACGCTTAAGCATGCTTCCGATTTTATGATCATCATCAACCACCAGGATCTGTTCTTTTTTCACGCGCTTTTCACCGCCTTATGGAAGGGAAGCCTCGGGTCATGAAGACCTGAGGCTTTGTCTACTTAATTACTATTATAATTTTTTTCCCCAATGATGACATTCACAGTTTTAAACTCTCCGTTGCGCATGATCAGTAAGGAGTGGCTGGAGCCTGTCTTGGTGTCCGCGATGGCTTTGACAAACTGTTCGCTGCTTGTCATTTTCTGCTTATCGAGCTCAATCACGATATCGCCTTGTCTTAATCCGGCTTTTTCTGCTGGACTGCCTGTAGCGACGTATCCAATTACGACACCCTCCTTCACATCTACTTCAAAATACTTAGCCAGTTCGGGAGTTAAGTCCTGGATAGAAACGCCTAACCAAGGACGCGACACTTTTCCTTTATGGATCAAGTCTTCAAGGACTTCCTGAACGGTGTTGATAGGAATGGCAAAGCCGATGCCTTGCGCTTCGGCATTGATTGCCGTGTTAATTCCGATTACTTCCCCCTCTAGGTTAAGAAGCGGACCACCGCTGTTGCCGGGATTAATAGAAGCATCCGTCTGAAGCAGGTTTTTAAAACGTGCTTGACCGATGTTTAACGGTCTTTGCTTGGCGCTTAACACGCCTACTGTTACGCTGTGGTCAAGTCCATAGGGGTTTCCAATAGCAACCGTCCAATCGCCTACCCGAATTTGATCGGAATCTCCCATTTTAAGAACGGGGAGGCTTTGATCAGGGTCAATCTTTAGCACAGCCAAATCAAGCTCTGGATCTTGACCTATG
>JBEQAI010000038.1:0-14741 GCA_041640415.1 Ammoniphilus sp.
AAATGAACCAAAATGAAATGCTGCAGCTGATTTTCGAGAAGCTTGTTTCTTTGGAACAAGGACAAAAAACATTAGAGCAAGGACAAAACAGCTTAAAGGAGGAAATTCAAGAAAATAGGCAAGCGATCAAGGAATTGCAAGGAGAAGTACAAGGGAATAGGGAAGCAATTAAGGAATTGCAAAAAGATGTACAGGAAATCAAACAAGGGTTGCGCTTTTATGATCACAAAATCGTAGAGCATGAGAAGGAAATCTTTAAATTGAAAAGCTAATCCCTGTCTATTTTTTATATCCGCAAAGACTACCTCTGAATTGCCTCAAGCCAAGTCTCACTTCATACCTATCCATTCTATTCAGAATTTTAGAGCTTTCTCTTCTTTTCAATCCTTAAAAGAGGTGACTAGTTTATGGAAAATATGACAGAAGGGCTGCGTGCTGTTCTCCAGGAAGAATTAAAACCTTTCAAAAAAGATCTCCAGGCCATAAAGGAAGGGCAAAAACGAATAGAGCGCTCTTTCGAAGAACTTCGGATCCTAGCCGGGCGAATGAATTTTCAGTCGCATGACGATATCCATCCCATTTTAGGTAGGCTCACTTTTGGGATGAGCAGGGCAAATTTTCTCTACTTCTACATACCATATGAAATTCAATCAACCGTTTTTTGATAGACTATATGTATGAGCAAATCCAATATTAAACACGGTAGAACCTGTGTGTACAACGTCAATTATCACATCGTTTGGTCTGTTAAATATCGTCATTCCGTACTCAATCAAGAAATTGGAGCCTACTTAAAAGACTTGTTTCAAGAAATTGCACAAGAAAAAGGATTTGAAGTAGTCATGATGGAGGTAGGCGAGCAAGATCACATCCATGTATTTGCCTCAGCACATCCAAAGGTTGCTCCTTCCTATATCGTTAAAATGCTAAAAGGAATTTCTGCACGTAAATTATTTATTAAATTTCCTCAATTGAAAAAGAAATTATGGGGAGGGCATCTTTGGAATAGCAGTTTTTTCATTGAAACTATCGGTTCAATCTCGGAAGATGTGATTCGAAAATACATCGAAAATCAAAAGAAGGAATAGTAGTTATGATTCGTACTTTCAAGTTTAAGCTAGAACCGACGAAAGAACAGATGGGAAAAATGGAATGGACATTGTGGAAATGTAGAGAGTTGTACAATACTTTGCTTGAACAACGTATCTTTGCTTATAAACATCGTGGTATTTCTTTGTCGTACTATGATCAAAAAGCAGAGTTACCTATCCTGAAGAAGGAAATTCCCGAATACAAACAAATTCATTCGCAAGTCCTTCAACATATCGTAGAACGGCTGGATAAAGCGTATAAAGCATTCTTCGTGCGTGTTCAACGTGGTGAAAAAGCAGGTTTTCCTCGCTTTCAAGGTAAAAACCGCTACGATTCTTTTACTTATGCCCAAAGTGGTTTTTCCATAGAAGGTAAATTTCTTCGCTTATCTAAGATTGGTAAAGTGCGGATTAAACTGCATCGTCAGATCGATGGTAAAATCAAGACATGTACGATAAAACGAAAGAATGGCAAGTATTACGCTTGTTTCTCTTGTGAGGTGGAAGTTCAACCCCAGAGTACAGGTAAAGTCATTGGCGTTGACTTAGGTGTTGCGCATCTTGCGATCACTTCAGAAGGGGAATTTCACGATAATCCAAAGTATCTTCGTAAATCAGAACGCCAGTTGAAAAGCCTGCAACGCATAGTGTCTCGTCGCAAAAAGGGGTCTAACCGAAGGAAAAAAGCGATCCTTTTGCTCGCCAAAAAACATGAATATATCACTAACCAACGAAAAGACAATGCCCATAAGGTATCACGACAGTTGGTTAATGCCTATGACATGATTGCTTTTGAAGATTTAAACATCAAAGGTATGGTTAAAAATCATAACTTGGCAAAAAGCATTGTAGACAGTGGATGGAAGCAACTCATTCAATACACGCAATACAAAGCAGAGTATGCTGGTAAGCGTGTTGTATTGGTCAATCCACATCATACAAGTCAAGTTTGTTCGGAATGTAGAGCCATCGTAAAGAAAACATTATCTGAACGTATGCACGTATGCTTATGCGGTTACACCGAACACAGGGATGTGAATGCCGCAAAGAATGTACTTCGTCTTGCTCTGCAAGTAGCATAAGAAAAATAGGCACGGAACGTGCCTTCGTGGAGAGAACGACAATAGTCGGCTCAATGAAACGAGAAGCTCGCTAATTTATTGGCGAGAGGTTCACAACGATTAGAATATAAGATAGACAAAATGGAACGCGGATATGGTTTATTTAGCTGGAAAGCAAGGAAATCAGGAGATGGAGATTCACCGGATTCATAAAATGATTCACTCGAAATGGGATTGAGCCATTTTGAAAATGGGACAATCCTGTTCTTACAAAAGGAGCGGAATACGTTCTCATTCAGCTTTGTAAGAAGGACTGAGATCCTCAAGAGGATGTAAAAATCGCAAACCAGACGATCTGCTAAGGGCAAGAATCATAAGCCCAATATGGAAATCCCGAGTGTGAATGTACGATTTGGATGCAACCTTATAACATGATTAAAGGCAACGGGATTCCCGTTGCCTTTAGCGTTTTATAAGCGAAAAGATTACTTCGGAGGCATCCTCTCAGGTAGGTGACTGTCTCCTTTCACACTAACTATCGAATTTTCCAAAAATTCCTTGACTTCAAAAAAAGGAGCCGTTAATATAATAAATATAGACTGACTGGTCAGTTATTAACATAAATGAGAGGGGGATAAAATGGCCGCAGCGAAGCTAGTTCACCGAACGCTCATCCGAACGAGGTTTGGCGAGTCGGATGCTTTCGGGCACATCAATAATGTTAGTTTCTTCACATATTTAGAACAGGCGAGAGTGGACTTTTTTGGATAGCAAGCTGCTTGAAAAAACAAATGACTGGACCTTTGTGGTTGCATCTGCGAAATGCGATTACCACAATCAGGCTTTTATCAACCAATCTCTGGTCATTGAAACTAGGGTTCGAGAGATTGGACGTACAAGCGTGACGCTTGCTCATCGCATCATCGATGAAGGAAGTGAAAGTTTAATCGGCAAGGGGGAAATCATCCTCGTAAACTTCAATTTTTCTGAACAGAAGAGTAAGAGGTTGGAAGATCAAGTAGTGGATACCCTTCAAGATTATCTAGATGAGTTTAATTCTATTGAATTTTCTAAACATATTGACATGCGTCAAAGTAAGCGTTAACATATATTTATTGTTATACTGACTAGTCAAATTAAAATATTGAAGGAGGGGCTTTTATGCCAAGGATACATAAGGCAGTCGTCATAGGCTCAGGGGTCATGGGAATGGGGATTGCAGCTCATCTGGCCAATGTGGGGATTTCGACTCTTCTGCTTGATCTCGTCCCCCCGGAATTAAGGGATGGAGATCGAGCTTCTCGCAATAAGCTAGCGGCGACGGCCAAGGAACGGATGCTAAAGACCAAGCCAAGCCCCTTATATAGCAAGGATGATTTGAATTTAATCCGCATCGGCAATATCGAGGACGATTTGCACCAGGTATCCGAAGCGGACTGGGTCATTGAGGTGATTGTGGAAAATTTACAAGCGAAAAAAGACTTGTTGCGCAAGCTGGAAGTCCATTGGAGGCGGGGAACGATCGTCAGCTCCAATACGTCGGGCGTGTCGATCCAAGCGATGGCAGAGGGATGTTCAGAGGAGTTCAGACGTCATTTTCTAGGCACTCACTTCTTCAATCCTCCTCGCTATATGAAATTGATGGAGATCATCCCCCATCCAGAGACCGATCCGGGCATTGTAGCTTTTATGCGAGAGTTCAGTGAAAGGACGCTGGGGAAGGGAGTCGTTATGGCAAAGGATACGCCGAATTTCATCGCGAACCGGATTGGAACCTATGGCCTGATGGTTACCTTAGATGAAATGGTGAAGCGGGAGCTTACGGTTGAACAAGTTGACGCGCTGACGGGTTCCGTGCTGGGAAGGCCCAAGAGCGCCACGTTCCGCACGCTGGATCTCGTCGGGCTCGATACTTTTGCCAGCGTGGCCAACAATGTCTATCAGCAGGTCAGTGAAGATTCGGAGAAAGCGATATTTCAACTTCCAGCCTTCTTGCAGCAGATGGTGCAGAATCGCCTCTTGGGAGATAAAGCAGGGGCAGGATTTTACAAAAAGGTTAAAACCGAGAAAGGCAGCGAACTCCTGGCTCTGGACTACCATACCCTTGAGTACCGCCCGAAAGCGAACGTCCGATTCGCTTCGCTCGAAGCAGCCAAGAGTGCCCAATCGCTGAAGGATAAATTGCGCACCCTCCTCTATGCCCAAGATCCTGCCGGGGAGTTTGCCTGGAGTATCACGAAGAAAGTGCTGCTATACTCCGCGTATAACATCCCAGAAATCGCGGATGATTTGGTCTCTATCGATCAGGCCATGAAGTGGGGCTTTAATTGGGATCTGGGCCCCTTTGAGCTTTGGGATGCGATCGGGGTGGAGCGCTCGGTTTCCCGCATGAAAGAGGAGGGAGAGAAGATCCCCGAATGGGTGGATGAGTTGGTGAGGAGCGGAACGCCATCGTTTTATGCCCAAGACCATCAGCGAACCTTGTATTTCACCGTGACAGGAGATCGCACGGCTGCCCCTGAATCTGAAAGGAACATCAACTTAAAGAAACTCAAGGAGCAAAAACAAACGATCTTGAGCAACAGCGGAGCTTCCTTAATCGATCTCGGCGATGGGGTAGCCTGCTTAGAATTCCACTCTCCTCACAATGCGATTGGAGCGGACATCGTTCACATGGTCGACCGATCCTTAGACGAGGTGTCGAGGAATTATAAGGGTCTCGTCATTGGAAATCAAGGAAAAAACTTCTGCGTGGGCGCCAACCTGATGATGCTTCTCATGGAAGCGCAGGATGAGAACTGGTTCGAAATTGACCAAATGGTAAAAGCGTTCCAAAACATGACAATGGCTTTGAAATATTTCGAAAAACCAGTGGTTTCGGCCCCCTTTGGCATGACGCTTGGCGGCGGTACGGAAGTATGCTTGCCTACTTGCAAGATTCAGGCCTCCGCGGAAACCTACATGGGACTAGTGGAAGTGGGGGTCGGTTTGATTCCTGGAGGCGGGGGAAATAAAGAGCTGCTGCTGCGCCATATCGAACAGGTGGAAATGGATGGGACAATCGATTTGCAGCCTTTCGTCAACCGAGCCTTTGAAACGATTGCGATGGCGAAGGTATCTACAAGCGGAAAAGAAGCGAGAGCGATGCAGCTGTTATCCCGCGCCGATGGCATGAGCGTAAACCAGGATCACTTGCTCTATGATGCGAAACAGTCCGTTCTGGCTCTTTCTGCTGCAGGCTACCAGAGGAAGCATCCCAAAAGGATTCGGGTCGTTGGAGCTCCAGGACATGCGGTATTGAAGCTTGGAATCTATCAGATGAAGTGCAGCGGTTCGATCAGCGAACATGACGAAAAAATCGCGAAAAAATTGGCTGCTGTTCTTTCGGGAGGCGATGTTCCAGCGAACACCTATGTAACAGAGCAATACTTGCTCGATCTGGAAAGAGAAGCGTTTTTAAGCTTATGCGGCGAACCGAAGACCCAGCAGAGAATGCAGCACATGCTGCTGAAGGGCAAACCATTACGAAACTAGGAGGTCGTAACATGAGAGAAGCAGTCATTGTTTCGGGCGTTCGAACGGCAGTCGGGAAGTCGGGTAAAGGATCCCTTCGTTACGTGCGCCCAGAGGATTTGGGCGGATTAGTTGTAAAAGAAGCCATTCAACGGGCGGTAGGTCTTGCCCCGGAAGAAATCGAGGACGTCATTATGGGCTGCGCCATGCCGGAAGGGGAACAGGGATTAAATCTAGGGCGGATCGTGGCCCTTCGTGCGGGCTTGCCAGCCTCGATCCCCGGGTATGTCATCAATCGGTTCTGTTCCTCCGGACTGCAAGCCATTGCCCTTGCAGCCGAGCGGATCATCGCCGGCTATGCGGATGTGATCGTGGCAGGCGGCGTAGAAAGCATGAGCCATGTTCCGATGACCGGCTACAAGCCGCTCCCCAACCCTTTCCTTGTAGAGCACGCTCCCGAAATCTACTGTTCGATGGGTCATACGGCCGAACAAGTAGCGCAGCGTTATGGGGTGAGCCGTGAAGTGCAGGATCAATTTGCGGTACGGAGCCATGAGCGGGCGGCAAGGGCGGTTGCGGAGGGGCGATTCCGGGATGAAATCGTGCCGGTAGAAGTGAAAAACGTTTATGTGAATGAGGAAGGAAAACGGGTGGAGGAAACCTTTATCTTTGATACGGACGAAGGAGTCCGCCCAGGTACGGACATGGAGACGCTTGCCAAGCTGAAGCCGGCTTTCCACGTGAAAGGAAGCGTGACCGCGGGGAACTCTTCTCAGACGAGTGACGGGGCTGCCGCAGTCGTTGTGATGTCGAGGCAGAAAGCCGAGGCGCTGGGTCTTGAATCGATGGCCATTTTCCGATCCTTTGCGGTGAGTGGGGTGGAACCGGATGTCATGGGCATCGGGCCGATTCTGGCCATTCCCAAAGCCCTGAACATGGCGGGGATCACCCAGGAGCAGGTCAATTTGTTTGAAATTAATGAAGCGTTCGCTTCCCAATGCAAATATGTTATCGAGCGCCTCGAGTTAAATGAAGAGATCGTGAACGTGAATGGCGGCGCGATTGCCTTAGGCCACCCCCTAGGGTGCACGGGGGCGAAGTTGACGGTCTCGCTGCTGCACGAAGCGAAAAGAAGGGGAAGCCGCTATGGGGTGGTGTCCATGTGTGTCGGCGGAGGTATGGGGGCAGCAGGAGTTTTTGAATTTGAATTTTAAATCGACTGGGGGATGAGGAAAATGAAAGTTAAATCTAATCTTGTGCGCGGCGGCAGTTTTCTATTGCATGACACCCTTCCGGAGAATGTCTTTACACCGGAGGATTTGAAGGAAGAGCATAAAATGATTGCCAAAATGACCTCCGACTTCATTGCGGGGGAGGTATTACCCCGCGATGAGGAAATTGAAAAGCAAAATTTCGAGGTAACCGTTAGCCTGCTTAAACAGGCCGGGGAGCTGGGCTTACTGGGTGCCGATGTACCCGAGAAGTATGGTGGTGCCGGCTTGGATAAAGTAAGTTCCGCCTTGATCACGGAAAATATGGTCAAAGGCTCTTCCTTTGCTCTCAGCCACGGAGCCCATGTGGGGATTGGAAGTCTTCCCATTGTCCTTTTTGGAAATGAAGCCCAGAAGACCCGATATCTTCCCAGCTTATCAACAGGAGAAAAGCTGGCCGCCTACTGTTTAACCGAGCCTTCCTCCGGTTCTGACGCCTTGGCTGCCAAGACCACCGCTGTCCTGAATGCAGACGGCACCCACTACCTATTAAATGGAACCAAACAGTTTATAACTAATGCTGGTTTTGCCGATGTCTTTATCGTGTATGCGAAAGTGGATGGCGAACAGTTTACGGCCTTTATCGTGGAAAAGGAGTACCCGGGTGTTTCGACGGGGATCGAAGAAAAGAAAATGGGAATCAAGGGCTCGTCCACCCGCACCTTGATCTTAGAAGGCTGCCCCGTTCCTGTCGAAAATGTGTTAGGCGAGATCGGAAAAGGGCATGTCATTGCCTTTAACATTCTTAATATCGGGCGATATAAGCTGGCTGTCGGAACCGTTGGCTCCTCCAAATGGGCGATCGAACTCGCCCTTAGCTATGCCAAGGATCGCAAGCAGTTTGGCCAACCAATCACCGCTTTTCCGCTCATCCAAAAAAAATTCGCTGACATGGCCATACGCACATATGCCGCAGAAAGCATGGTCTACCGGACTACCGGACTCATGGAGGAAGCCATGGAATCCGGCCAAGACATTGCCAAGGCGGTTGCCGAATATGCTTTAGAGTGCTCGATTACAAAGGTTTTTGGATCGGAGTGCCTCGATTATGCCGCCGACGAAGGCGTACAAATTCATGGCGGCTATGGCTATACGCAGGAATATCCTATCGAGCGTCTTTACCGCGATTCCCGTATCAACCGCATCTTTGAAGGAACGAATGAAATCAAC
The DNA here is from genome assembly GCA_041640415.1 of Ammoniphilus sp. Classification (GTDB taxonomy): domain Bacteria; phylum Bacillota; class Bacilli; order Aneurinibacillales; family RAOX-1; genus YIM-78166. The sequence continues at coordinate 8,107 of JBEQAI010000038.1, forward strand.
CGATTGCTGATTCCGGGAACCCTGTTGAAGAAAGCGATGAAAGGTGAGCTGCCGCTTCTCGCAGCTGCCCAAAACCTGCAAAAGGAATTGATCGCCTATTTGCCTCCGAGCTTGGAGGCAACCGAGCTTCTCGCTCAAGAAAAAGCCATGCTGGATGCTGCCAAGAAAATCTTTCTCATGGTGGGCGGTATCGCCGTGATGAAATATCAACAAAAATTGGAGCGAGAGCAGGAAGTCCTTGAGGCCTTAGCGGATCTGATCATCGAGATTTTTGCCATCGAAAGCTCCCTCCTCCGTGCCCTCAAGGCCGCGGAAACAGAGGGTACAGAAAGGGCCAAGCAAAAGGTGATCATGACCCAGGTTTATGCTCAGGAAGCCTTTAGCCGCGTCACCGAGATCGCTAAAACCACGCTAGCCTATATGGAAAAGGATGAAATGCTTCAAATGCAGCTGTCCATTCTGAAAAAATTGACTCGCTTCCAGACAATCGACATCCTTTCTCTGAAGCGAGAGATTGCCCAAAAACTGATTGCCGGTGAAAAATATCTGGCCTAGGTTATGCAGGGAAAAAAGGTCTTCTTTTTTCCCTTACCTAAATAAAATACGAGTGAAGATTGGGGGCGCTATGATTGAGCTGGAATCTAAGTGAGAGTTTAAGAAGGACGACAAGGGAATATCCTGAAAGAACCGCATTCCGCTTTAGGGAACAAGAGACGACCTACAAGCAGCTCGATGGGATGGCAGATCGATTTGCTTCAGCCTTAATGGCCCGAGGCATTGCCAAAGGGGATGCGGTCGCTTTGTTGGTTGGGAATACGCCTCATTTTGTAATCGCTTACCATGGGATCCTACGCGCGGGGGCGGTCGTCGTGCCGATCAATCCCATCTTTACTCCCAACGAAATCGTCTACATCCTAGCCAACTCTGAAGCGAAGGCCGTGGTATCCGTATCCCCATTACATCCTGTCCTCACCTCCTTGAAGCCGCAGCTGCCGAATTTGCAATTCGTCATTTATACGGAAGCCCTCGAATCCGAGCTGGAGTTTGCCAGTTTGCTTGAACAGGACAGTCTTACCGTGCCAAGCGTGATTACGAAAGAAGAGGATCTGGCCGTCATCCTGTATACCTCAGGAACGACCGGTCATCCGAAAGGGGCGATGCTAACTCACCGGAACATGGCCTCCAATGCCGAAGCTTGCGTCCAACTGTTTGAATTGACTGCAACGGATCGACTCATTACTGTTCTGCCGATTTTTCATGTGTTCTGCATGACGGTCTGCATGAATGCGGCGATTGCTTCAGGGGCCTGCCTGCTTCTTTTGCCTAAGTTCAGTCCTGTCGATGTCGTGAAAACAATCAGGGAAGATCAAGCGACACTCTTCGTGGGGGTTCCCACGATGTATAATTTCCTCTTGCAAGTACCGGAGGCAAGCGAGGAAGATCTCAAAACGCTGCGCGGCTGCATTTCGGGTGGTGCCCCGATGCCTGTGGTGCTGCTGCATAGATTTGAAGAAAAATTTAAGGTGAAGGTACATGAAGGCTACGGACTATCTGAAGCTGCGCCGGTCACGGCATTTAACCCATTTCGAGGCGTATGTAAGCCCGGATCGATCGGCATTGATATTCCTATGGTCAAAAATAAGGTCGTGGATGAGGAAGGACGAGAAGTTCCGCGAGGGGAAGTAGGAGAGCTTGTCGTCCAAGGGCCGAACGTGATGAAAGGCTATCTGGGCATGCCGGAAGCCACGCAGCTCGCCTTGCGCGACGGCTGGCTTTACACAGGTGATCTGGCCAGAATGGATGAAGAGGGCTACCTCTATATCGTTGACCGCAAGAAGGATCTTATCTTGGTTGGAGGCTTCAATGTATACCCTAGAGAAGTCGAGGAAGTGCTTTATCAGCACCCCGCGGTCTTGGAGGCTGCGGTCATCGGCGTGGCAGATGAGGAATACGGCGAGGTAGTGAAGGCGTTTGTCGTGAGTAATGAACCCACTTTGAGCGAAGAGGACCTCATCGAATATTGCAAGATTCATCTGGCCAAATATAAGATTCCTAGATTTATTTCCTTTGCCAGTGAACTTCCGAAAAATTCGACAGGAAAAATTGTAAGAAGAGCCCTGCGTGTGTAAGGTCGCATCGTGGAAAGGATGAGTGAAATGACCAATGGTTTGCCTTCCTGGGTGTCCAGTCAGCTTCATCTGCCCGTCATCGTTGCCCCGATGTTTCTTGTCTCCAGTCCGGACATGGTGATCGAAGGTTGCAAGGCGGGGATTATCTCCTCGTTCCCGTTATTGAATGCACGTACCGAGGAAGTGTTGGATCAGTGGATGGAACGAGTGACGCAAGAGCTTGATCAAGCTCGCAGGAAAGAGCCGGAAAGAAAAATCGCGCCATGGGCCGTAAACGTCATTGTCCATCGGACAAATCCACGTTTGCCAACCGATTTGCAAGTGATTAAAAAATACCAGCCGCCCCTTGTCATCACTTCGCTGGGGGCACCGGAATCCGTGGTTGGCATCGTCAAGGAATACGGCGGTTTAGTTTTGGCGGATGTTAGCACCCTTGCCCATGCCCGAAAAGCAGCTCAGAGTGGAGTGGACGGTTTAATTCTCGTTTGCAGTGGGGCCGGAGGTCATGCCGGAACGATCAACCCTATGGCCTTCCTGGGAGCGGTAAAGGAGTTTTGGAACGGCATAACCATCCTTGCCGGATGCATTTCCAGCGGACGGGACATTCTTGCTGCACAGGCTCTCGGTGCTGACCTTGCGTACATGGGTACGCGATTCATTGCAACGACGGAGAGCTTGGCCAGTCAAGAGTACCGAAAGATGCTTGTAGAGTCGGGTTTGGAGGATCTGATCTATACCGATGCCTTCAGCGGGGTGAACGGGAATTTTCTCGTTCCCAGCATTCGCAAAGCAGGCCTAGATCCGGATCAGCTTCAAAGGAAAGAACAAATCAACTTTTCCCAATGGAATCAGACAGAGGCCAAGTCATGGAAAGACATCTGGTCTGCAGGGCAAGGCGTGGGCGCGATTCACCGGATCCTCCCTATGGCAGACTTGATCGAGGAGCTGAAGAAGGAGTATGATCAAGCCTTGTCCTCCCTTTGCTCCAAACGTCCATAAACGAAGACAATACAAGATAGGTAGATTGCAAGGCCGCGTTCCACGCGGTCTTGAATTGTTTTTTAGGGACTAGTAGGGTAAAATATTCTCAACCAATGACTAGTCAGGCTTTGATCGTGATCCGAGGGCATAACAGAGAAAGGGGTGGAGAGATGAAAACAAAAAAAGACTTGATATACGAAGGAGCCTTAAAGGCTTTTTCCCAATATGAAATCAGTGAAGCAAGGATGGAAGATATCGCTGAATTGGCTTCTGTTGCTAAAGGGACATTATACTACTATTTTAAGACGAAGGAAGAACTATTTCTATTTGTGATGGAAAGAGGCATCGATAAATTTATCGAACAAATTAATCAGGTCACGCAGAGCGATCTGCCCAGGGATACCTTGCTTTATAATTTATTAAAAGTCCATTTGCAGTTTTTTGCCGAAGAGCGAGAGCTCTGTCAGCTGCTTGTAAGCAAAATGTGGGGAACCCAAAATCTCCACGTGCAGATCCAGCAGATTATTCGCCGCTATTTCGATAAAATGGAAGAATTTTATGCGAGCCTTCAACAAGATGGTTATATTGCTGCCAATGTCAATATTCCCACACTGACCAGTTCGTTGTTTGGGATGGTCATCTTTACCGCCCTTCGGCAAATCGAGATGGGGAAGGAAGTCAATACCCGGGAGATCCGCCACAGCCTTCGAACCTTATGCAACGGAGTGCTGCGCGCAGGGGATATCATTCCGGATAAACCGTAGAAAGAGTAATGTTGGAGCCAACTTTAGGAACAGCCGGAGTTGGTTTTTTTGTGGGAAAGCAGGCCTTATTCGGACAGTTCAAGGCCCAAACAGAGTAAACCTGTCAGAAAGCAGGCCCTATTCAGACAGCTCGAGGCCCAAACAGAGTAATGCTGTCAGAAAGCAGGCCTTATTCGGACAGCTCGAGGCCCAAACAGAGTAAACCTGTCAGAAAGCAAGCCCTGATTGGAAAACTGGCTGGCCCTCGTCCAACTGAATTATTCAGTATCTTTGTGCATGGCCAGTTCCGATTGTTTCCATCAGTTCGTTCCGCCCGCCTTCCTCAACACCCAATTCGTCATGCTTCTCTGCTGATGCACGAGAACCGTCTTGATCGGCTCGACAAAACTCCCTCCCAACTCCTTCGTCACCTGCCCAAGCCGATCCGCGTCTACTAAGAAACGCTCAGTGCCATCCGGCAATTGATACCATCCCTCTCCAATCGGCTGGATTTGATCTTCAATGCCAATGGTAGAGGCCAACCGGGCAAACCAGAATCCACCAGGCTTCAGCCGCTTCCAAAGCTGATGGACCATTTCCCTAAAATGAGCGTCGTTACGCGCAAAATGAAGGACAGCATTACAGATGATGGCATCGAAATAGTCATTAGGGAAAGATGGATCTTCAATAGCTTCTACCCGGAAGTGATCGGCTTCTGCCCATGGCTCCGCCGATTTCCGTACATAAGCAATGTTATCGACACTTGTATCTACCCCATAGACATCAAACGACTGTCGCAAAAAGTAGGAGAGATTTCTTCCTTTCCCACAGCCCGCGTCTAAAATTCGACCACCGGGAACGAAGCGATTTTTCATAATCTGGTCAAGCAGATAGATGTCCATATTTCCAATCCATTTTTGTAAATCTTCCATCTTTATAATCCCCCTAGATGTTTATCTTCTTAATATTACACTTTTATACCCCTCCATACACATAACCCCACCTTATGCTTCAAATTAACCATAGAGATCGTAATAGAGTAATGGTAAGTATAATGGATGAAGGACGCGGCATACCCAAATAAATACTTGATAAAATAGGTCAACCGTTCTATACGACAAAAGAAAAAGGAACGGGTCTCGGTTTTATGGTTAGTAAAAAGATTATTAAAATCATGCGGGCGAAGTCCATATTGAAAGTGAGATAAATCACTAAATTTTCAACAGATTTATAAGAAAAAACAATAGTAGCAGGAACGGGATTGCCATCCGTCTCCTGCTATTTTTTACTGCGAAAAGGAGGGAAGTAGCCCAGGAGAAAGTGACAGAATTATGAAACCAAGGAAAGTATCAAAGCATGCCTATCGGGTAGTGAAAACGATTAATACCGGTGCTTTAATTTGATTCTTTAGCTAAATTCAAGATTGTTCAACAAATCACAAATTTGTATGATGAAGGGGAGATCAACTTTTCACCAGCAAATGTTAGGTAAGGATGCTAATTACTGGTGAGAAAAGTCACAACCTATGAAGTGTGTATCCTTTATCATGGAATAAATTGGTATGAATCCTGCGTACCTAACACAAGGAGGAGGAGAAAAATGGGAAAACAAGTAGAAGTAGTTGATAGGGATTGTTCAACAGATGTGAATGAGATGATTGATCAATTGGTGGCTAATGCAAACCAAGCTTTGGAAGAAATGAGGGGCTTGGATCAAGATGCAGTCGATCAAATCGTCAAGGCGATGGCTTTGGCTGGCTTGGATCGGCATATGGAGCTCGCCAGAATGGCCGTTGATGAAACAGGAAGAGGCGTGTATGAGGATAAAATTACGAAAAACCTGTTTGCCACGGAATATATCTATCACAGCATAAAGTATGAGAAAACAGCGGGCGTCATTAAGGAAAATGAGGAGGAAGGCTACGTAGAGATTGCCGAGCCCATTGGTGTCATTGCAGGGGTTACTCCAGTGACGAATCCTACTTCTACAACGATGTTCAAATCGATTATTTCGATCAAGGCAAGAAATCCCATTATTTTCGCTTTCCATCCGTCCGCACAAAAGTGCAGCGCCGAAGCGGCGAACACCTTATTGCAGGCTGCAATCGCTCATGGAGCACCTAAGCATGCCATTCAATGGGTGGAAATTCCCTCTGTCGAGGCTACGCAACAGCTAATGAACCATCCGGGAATCTCTCTGATCTTGGCCACGGGCGGTTCGGGCATGGTGCAGTCTGCGTACAGCAGCGGAAAACCCGCTCTAGGCGTAGGTCCCGGGAATGTTCCTTGCTATATTGAAAAGACGGCCAACATCAAGCGGGCTGTCACGGATTTGATAATGTCCAAGACGTTTGACAACGGGATGATCTGCGCGTCTGAGCAGGCTGTCATTATTGATGATGAGATTTATGAGGAAACCACACAATTCATGAAAGACAATGGTTGCTATTTTGTGAACGCTGAGGAAAAAGAAAGCCTTGAACGAATGATGATGAAGCCGGGTACTTGCGCTGTCAATCCGAACATTGTCGGACAGCCCGCGGCAACCATCGCCCGAATGGCCGGGTTTCATGTTCCTGCCGATACCAAAATGCTTGTCGCGGAAATCGAAGGGGTCGGGTACGAATATCCGCTTTCGGCGGAAAAATTGAGTCCGGTACTGGCTTGCTTTAAGGTGAAAAACAGCGAGGAAGGCATTATCCGGGCAGAAGAAATGGTAGAGTTCGGAGGAATGGGCCACACCTCTGTTATCCATTCTTCTGATGATCAGGTGATCAGTGAAT
>JBEQAI010000039.1:0-14734 GCA_041640415.1 Ammoniphilus sp.
TGGCTAAGCTAGGTTAGAGAGGTTCATCCCCCTTTAAATCCTCCTCCACACTCCAACTTCTACACATATTTCCCCCTAAAATTAAAAAAGCTTGTAGAGAAACGCCTAGTTTCTCTACAAGCTGAGCCATCCCATCAGGATGGCTCTTTGTTATTTAGACGCTTTCTGAGGAACCGAACAGGTCAGCGTATAGGCCCATGTTGAAGGGGAATCTTCCCCATAAGTCTGAATTTGGTCTCTCCACGCCCGACTCCATTGGCTTGAATTTGTGACAAATCCCCAGCTGCTCGATTTCTTTATACAGAGGATTAAACCTGCTTGATCAGTCATCCGTTCCAGTTCCCGAAAGACCCCATCCCTTTCATGTTGATTTAAGTAGATTGAATCCTCTTCAAAAAAGACTAAATCCATAGAATCGTTGCCATAAGGAAGAAGCAATTGCGGAGAAACAATAGATAAAATCAATGATGGCGGTAGCTTTTCCTTGACTGTCATCAAGTCATCATCATCCGGGTAAAGCCCTATCATATGCTGAGGCAAGGCACCCCACTGAAGCAGCCTGCCGATCCAATTTCCTTCCGAACTGCCGAGAACAAGAATCTTCAACGACTCCAAGCTTTCAACATTATGGTCCTGGAATGCTCTCCAAATTAACTGATCCAGAATTTGCTCGCGCTTCAGTCTCTCCATGGACAAAGGAAACAACTGTTCCTTTGCCCGTTCCCTCCGAGTGAGCTCTTGATAGGTGTCTATGGCCTGATTGTATTCTTCTAATAGGAAATAGCAGTCAGCGAGCATCTGCAGAATATTAGGTTGGTCCGCATTTAACTCAAGCGAACGACTCAGAAATGAGCAAGCCTCCTCCATCTCATCCAGTTGGTATAATAGTTCCCCGATTCGTGCGATCAAGGCCGAGTCCTTGGGGTTATCCTCCAGTTGTCTCAATACATCCTCGATTTCTTCAATTGACGTCATGTTCCCTGCTCCTTTCCATCTCATACCGCTGGAGCTTTTCCCTGATCATCTCGAAATTAACGGCCACGCTCTGGCAAACAATATTTAAATCTTTATAGAGTCCATAATGCATTTCAAAAACACTTTTCATTTTATCTGAAGTATTAATTAACCCCAAGGAATTGATTCGATGAAACCAAACAATCAGCACCTGCTGCAGGAAAACAAGGTATAAGCCTTCTGCCATGAAATCATAAAAGCCTCTGTAGTTCTGATGGTACGTATTTTCGAGTTTCTCCAGCTGATCTTGTGATAACGCCTCGCGTTCCGCCAATTTAGCCATTTGCTTGGAACGAACCATCCCCTGAACTGCCTTTTCGCATAAAGCCCTAAACTGTTGGATATAAAAGTCTATTTTTTTACTAAAGTCCACAAACTTGCGGTTTCGTTCACGATCATTAATTTTCTCTTTATGCTCCCTTATAAGATCCGATATTCGAAAATCGAGAGTCTGATTGCAAAACGCTTCAATAACACTCTCTAGCTGATCACAGGTTGTTCCTTTAATTTTTGCTCCGCCTTCTGTTGCATTAATGACCATTTTCTCCGTTTCAGCAGCAATTAATTGTTCCAGCCCTTTCTTAAAATCCACCCATAGCTGATTAGACAGAATCTTCCCCCCTGCATTACTCTCAACCTCCACAACAGGGATGGCGTTGATCCGATCCATCGCCTCTTTTCCTTTTTCCTGCAAGTATACCGCGTCTTTGCTATGAGTCCTTCCATCTAGACCGAAAGCAAAATCCTGGCCGACTAGGATGATCGGGTTTGCACCTAAAAATACGGCCAATGAAAACGCCAAATGAGAAGTATTAGACCCTGCATTAATACCAATACCGTCCCCTAATATGTCATTAATAAACACATTAATAGATTCCTTATCCCGGAAGATGGGGATTCTCGGACCTGGAAAGGAGGGATATACATTTTTATCGATGAGCGCAAGAGAAAGAAGCGAGATATCATCCGGATAGCTACGGCCTTCAAAATGATAAGTATACGTTTTCTCTGTTCTCTCCGTAATGCAGATGGCATCCGGTTTAATCTCATATTTCATTAAGGGCAGGATGGCAGACTCCGTGCTCAATATCAATCCGCGCCCGTTGATTTTTAGAAGATGGTGAATGTTATTGTCAAGGGAAGGGCCATTCGAGATGATGAAAGCGGGGAAACCCTTGAAACTATCCTTTAAACAGCTTATATAAGGATTCGTCATAATTTCTTTGACATTTGCAATAATGTTATGCAAACCTATCAGCGTATCATGGTGATCATTACCTACATAGAAAATATTTAAACTCATGTGCTCAAACACATGTTGATGGATAGCTGCGTACTCCTTCTTCATCTGCCTCTGGGCAACGGGCGTAAAAACGACTAATGGTTTAGTTGCATGAAAGAAGACATCTGTCCATATTACGCGCTTAAACTCTGGGGAAAAATCGACAATATCACCAACTAAAAAAATAAATTTCTGAGTAGTGAACACAGGCTGAAAGTCAAAATAATGAAGCATAGCCGTAAATAAAGCTATATTTTGTTCAAAAACAAATACGATGGTATTTTCCTGCTTTTTCTTCAGAAGCTCAAACAAGGGATAACCAAAACCACTCCCGTAAAGGAAAAGAGCGGAAATATCCTCAAGATCAAGCTGGCTGCACCAATTTTCTGCTTCTATTCGCGGCTGGATACTCGTTACCCGATATTGCCGGAATTCCTCCTTCAATGAACAAACAGGCAGTCCGTCTGGTGATTCTTCCACTAGAACCGGCTCCCATCCTCTTTCTTTGGCTTCAATGACTCTTATTTTTAGGTCAGCAGACAAAAAACTTAAGTTGCTTCTAAAGAGCTGTTCATTCACTTGCATGGGCCTGCATCCTTTGCTCCCAGCCCTGAAGAAGGGGGGAAATCTGATAATTGATAATGTCCATTATGCTTGTAACATCTTGGTTCACGACAGCAACTTCCAACTGACGCATGAATGGCAGTAGTTTCAGAAGCATGGCAGTCAACTTTCCCTCTGGATCCGATAGAGCCTTAGCAATTAAACCATCAAGAAGCATAACTGAAGCGCTAAAATGATGCAGTCCCACAAGATCGTTTCCTTGGCCCCACTCTTTTACTGCCAACTCAACCTTCTGTCGATAGGAATGGACATCCTTTGCCATATTCAATGACACGCTAATCTCTCCTTTAGCCCAAAAAGTCTTTCCAGCCTTCATTCCTGTACCATTCAAGGTTGGCCAGCGTTGAATGTACCATAGCCTCCATTCTTGCATCATAAAACTCTTTGGCATAACGGATCTCTTTCAGTTCCTTTTCCGACCAAAAAACTTCCCTCAGGTTATTTGTCCCTTCATGTATTCTCATACAAAGACTTCTCATTTCCTCCATTACTTGATAATCTATTATGCTACCCCTATGTGTATCTTCAGACTGGCAATAGGAACGCTGTAAAGCCTCGGCAAGTCTCTTTCTCAATTCTGGTGAAATCTTCAAACTCTCTACCTCCTTCCTTTGCAGCTACCAGGCGCTCAGCCCCCCATCAATGATGACACTCTGGCCTGTTAAATAGCTTGATGCTTCAGATGCCAAAAAGAGGAGACCGCCAACCATCTCCTTGGGTTTTCCCATTCTCTGAAGGGGTACTCGGTTAGAATAGTGTTGAATGAAGGTATTGTTCTGTCCACTTTCATTGCCGCCTGGAACTAATGTATTTACCCGAATACGATGCTCTGCCCAGTAAGTTGCAAGGTATCTCGTGAGACCAATTACCGCTGCTTTGGAAGCAGAGTAAACTGCTGGCGTATTGATCGGTCGGCCTAAGTAAAAAGAGCCTTCATAGATACGTTGGTCAGGTGCACAGATTCCATAAATGGATGAAGTCTGAATGATACTCCCTCCTTTTCCCTGTTTCACCATTTGCTTACCTACGGCTTGTGCCACGAGGAACATCCCATCCACGTTTACGGACATAATTTCTCGCCATTGTTCTAGGGAATAATCTTCAAACGGAGCAAAAAATGCATCCAGATTGGACGACTTGCTGGCTGCGTTGTTCAGCAGAATGTTGATTTCCCCTAACGCTGCAAGGGCCCGAGAAGCCATCCGTTCCACTTGAAGGGGGGAAGACACGTCACAGCCAATCCCTACGCATCGACAGCCATATTGATCAGCTAGCTCTTTAGCGAATTGAGTCGCATGCTCCTCATCCAGATCAACGACGGCCACATTAGCGCCGAACTCAGCAAGACCTGCACAAAACTCCTTACCCAGCAGCCCAATTCCTCCGGTTACAATCGCATTTTTTCCCTCTAGATTAAATTGGTCTCTGAAACAAGAAGATTTCATATTTTCTCATTCCTTTTCATTAATGCCTCTACTATTTCAAAGTCTATTGGGCAATCGATATCAAAAGAACGCTCTTTCGGCATTACATATAGCCCAGTATCAGGCATGAAAAGAGAATCCTGTTGAAGAAGGATATCTCTACGCCAAACATAAATGGAAGCATTCAAATCGTAGCAAGGGGGAGAGTCTTGCCTTCGAGTAATGGAAGATTTCGTCTTACAAAGGTTAATGCGCCCATTTTCATCGATTTCTATCATATTGAAATAAGGAGAGCGGTGAGATGGCGTTCCTGTGATCACATTCGGCCGGTTTTCCTGTTCAAGCAGCTGAACTGCCTCTTGAATATCTAGTAGACTGCGTAAAGGCGATGTTGCATCCAAGTCCACAATCACGTCAAATGCTCGACCAGCAATCTGTTCTGCCTGCAGGACACAATGACGAATAGCAGGAATCTTTGCTGCATGATCCGCGGCTAGCTCCAGAGGCCTATTTATGAGGATTTCAGCTCCCCATCTCTTCGCGGTTTCAAGGATTTCAGAAGAATCACTGCTTACCGCAATAAATTCAAACAGTCCAGATTCAATGGCCTTCTCTATGCTATACGAGATAAGCGGCTTCCCCATCAGATCCCGAAGATTTTTGTTTTTAACCCCTTTAGATCCCCCTCTTGCACAGATTGTGCATAATCTACTCATCGATAGATCCACCTTCTCCTCTTGCAAGATTCTTCTGCTGCGTGAATCATGCTCAGGACCTCTAAGCCATCCTCAAGGGTACAAAGATCCCTATAGTCTCCTCTTAGTACAGCTTGGTGCTGCAAAATGTAGCTTTCTGAAGAATGAACATCGAAGGTCAGGATCTTTGAGTTCCACTCCATTTGGTTTTGAACCAGATCAGCTTTTATAGTTAGGTCATCTGTGTTTATGATCATTTCCCTCCGTTTTTTCCGGTCCAGATAGTTAAGCTGGATGTTCACTATCGGGCAAAGCTGCGTTTGCAAGGTAATATTTTGTACGTCTTCGCTGTCAATTTCCAAATGGCTAAAATGCCCCCCTACAGCAACAAGGCTGTTCCATTTCCCTAAGAGCCAGTTCACATAATCCAGTTCATGGCTCAAATCCCGGAGTACTCCGCCTCCTTCTCGCTTTTTCGCGGAATAGCTGCTGCGGTAATCTGCCATTGGACGCCAATCAGGAAGATACTGACCTACATAAATTTGTGCAGACAAGATATTTTGGCCTTGGAGCAAATTTCGGAGCAACTGCAGGATGGGATGAAATCGAAGGTTGTAGGCCACGCTTACAGCCTCGAAGCTAACTTTCTGAGGCAGAGGATACGGCCGATCGAAAAGTGGCTTTTCAACGAGAAGCCGTCCCTTATGATGAAGTGCAGCTAATTTCATAAGGGCTGAATAATGCTCATGGGTTGCATTTGCTATGATTACATAGTCATATTTTTTATGTTCCAGCGCAGACTCAATGGTAGAATACGAAGTATATTCCTTTATTTCTCGCTTACTTACAATAGACACTTGGCATCCAAGTCCCATCAGCCATTTCGCGTGTTTTGCTCCAATTGAACCATAGCCTACCACAAGGGCCTTCATGAAAACCACTCATCGTATTCCTGATTCGCCCGCTTGAAATCATCTGGCTGACCAATGTCGATCCAATATTCCCGTATAGGGAACACAGCAATTTCTTTCTGATGATGGATTAGAATTCTAAAGAGATCCGGCATATCGAGAAATGAGTCATTGGGGATATGTTCTATCACCTCAGGATCCAGGACATATATTCCTGCATTCACCATATGACTTTGAATAGGCTTTTCGATAATATTTACGAGATGATCCTCCTCAATTTGTACAACCCCATACGGCACTTGAAAATCATGTTGGCGAACGCAAATGGTTCCTAGAGCTTTCATTTCTGAATGAAAGTGGAGCAATTGAGCGAAATTCAATTTAGTGAGAAGGTCCCCATTCATGATGATCATCGGCTCTTCCGTCTTACCTTCTATTAGCTTCAATCCCCCAGCCGTACCCATTCTCTTTTTCTCCACAATATACTGGATGTTGACCCCCCAAGCGCTCCCATCACCGAAATACTCGGAAATCATCTCCGCCTTATAATTAACAAGAAAATAGAAAGAGTGAAAACCTGCTTCTATAAGTTGCTCCAATGTGGTTTCGAGAATGGGCTTATTCCCCACCTTCAATAATGGCTTGGGACAATAATGAGTTAATGGCTCCAATCGTGTTCCAAGTCCTCCCACCATCAAAATGACCCGGTTTGATAGACGCTTAGGATAAATCAAATCATCTAAAACCTTCAGCTCTTGTACGATTCCTTTATCGTCAATGCAGGGCAGATGACGTATTCGATATTGTCTCATCATCTGCATCATTTTCTTCTCCCCCTCTAGTATCGATACGACCACCGGATTTTGGTTCATGATGGTTCTAACAGGATCGAGGAGAGTTTTTCCCTTCAGGATGGCACGGCGAACATCACCGTCTGTAACCGTTCCGAGCAATAAATTTTCAGCTGTAACGATTAAGACAATTTGCGAGGCAGTAGATTCAATTTTAAGGATAGCGTCCTTTATCGTGGCATGTGGGGGAAGCAAAAGATCTCTCCAGGTTTTCATCAATAAACCACCTTTAAGCTGTTACTATTCATTATAGCTCTAGGTCATAAAACGGCTTCTGGAGCAAGAGCTTATAATCTGATATTTTCTTTAAATGAGCAACGATGAGCCGGGAACTGTTTCCGTCTCCATAAGGGTTTTCCACGTTAGAGAAATTCGCTGTAAAGGCATATTGAATCGCCTTCGCAATCTCTTCTGCCGTAGGTTCACAGTGGATGACTGACGAGGCGGATAGGCGCCCTTTTTGACGATTCCCGATATTGACTGTAGCTTTTTTGAACGAAGGCACCTCGTATAACCCGCTAGAAGAGTTCCCAACCACAGCGTCTACCTGTTCCACCGCGCTTAAATATCTCTGCTGCCCTAAAGAAGCATACTGCTTGGCGTTCGGGTGGGATTCCACAAACTGTTGAATCCTTTCTGCCAATTTGCGCCCCCCAATATCAGCGTTGGATCTCGTGAAAAGGAGACCAGTGTCTGGGCAGAAGACCTCTAAAGCCTTTAGCAACTCTTCCAATTGATCGTCAGAGGATTCTAGGTCCAGCGTAACCGGGTGAAAGGTAATGAGCAGATTTTTCTTTCTGAATCTAAAATCAAGTTCCTTCTCTAACTGCTTGCGACTTAAACGGGTTAATCTTTTTATCTGATCTATTCCTGGACTCCCCACTATATAGATATGTTCAGGTTTTTCTCCCAATTGTCGAACCCGCCTGGCGGATATAGAATGGGTAACAAAATGAAGTTGGGACATTTTCGTGATGGAGTGTCGAAATCCTTCATCCAATACTCCTTCTGTTGTGTCTCCCCCAGCAATATGGGCAATGGGAGTCTGGGAGACAAAAGAAGCCTGGGCAGCTGCGAACGCCTCGAAGCGATCCCCCAGTATAATCACCAAATCCGGCTTTAGCCTCTCTAGAGCATCAGCAAAGCCTATTACTCCTAAGCCTATGGATTTGGCCATTCCTATTGGTGTATCACTCGAAAGGAGCATCTCTACCTTAGCATCGATTTGAAAGCCGTCTTTTTCCATGGACTTGTATGTCAAGCCAAATTCCGGAGACAAGTGCATACCTGTTACGATAATCTGAAGCTGAAACTCCGGATCCTGCTCAATTTCCTTCATCAACCAATAAAGCATTCCATATTCCGCACGAGTTCCTGTAATGACACATAACTTTTTTATCCGCATTTTTCTCACCATAATTTAGGACTGCTAGGGAGGTTAACGATCCGACTAGCCAAATTCTCTGCAACAGATAGATCCATCCGAGGGCAATCCTGGTAAGGTTTCAATTGATGAACCGGTGTCCATGCAGGACGCATTTGAATTCCGACCCGCAAGGCTCTTTCAAGTAGCTCGTTTCGCTCCTCTGCATGATCTTCATCTAAAAGCAAAACATTCAGCCAGTAATTGCTCAATGTGTTTTCTTTCTCCTCAAAAAAACAAACTCCATCCACTGCTCTAAACTTTTCCTTGTACAACATGGCTAGCTTTCTTTTTCGGTTGAGTAACTCCGGAAGCTGCTCGAGCTGCGCGCAGCCTAGAGCAGCATTCAGATTTGGCATTCGATAGTTATAACCAACTTGGTCGTGCTCATATGCCCATGGATGCGGTAATTTAGCAGTTGTAGTCAAATGCTTAGCTTGCCTTGCCACTTCCGGGTCATGAGTAAGAAGTGCTCCTCCCCCTCCAGTCGTGACAATTTTATTCCCATTAAAGCTGATTGCTGAAACCTCGCCCCAGGTCCCCGTGTGTTGTCCTTTATAACGAGAACCAAGTGATTCAGCCGCATCTTCTACCAATTTAATTGAATAATCTTGGCACAACTCGATTACCGGCTCAATTTCTACCGGGTGGCCAAAGGTATGCACTGGAACTATTGCCGCTATACGTCGACCCGTTTGTTTATTGTAGCAGCCACCCGCACGAATTTCCGAGATCTCACCTAAATAACTTCTAAGTTTCAAGGAATCAATTCCCAAGGTTTCCTTCGTACTATCAACAAAATGAGGAATAGCTCCACAATAAGATACTGCATTGGCTGTTGCAATAAAGGTTAATGATGGGACAAGAACTTCTTCATTGTGCCTAACACCTACCAATAACAGGCCAAGATGAAGTGCTGCCGTGCCATTTACTGTTGCAATGGCATAAGGGATTTCTGTGAACTCTGCCAATAAGTGTTCAAATTGATTTACATATTTTCCTGCAGATGAAACCCAGCCAGTGTCAAGGCATTCGTTAACATAGGACCACTCATTTCCTAAAAAAGTGGGTTCATATAAGGAAATGGGGCCTTTTTCTCTTTCAAAAACTTGTTTCAGCATATCGATAATCAGGCTGATATCTAATCTCCTTTTCATAGATTGTAGATACCTTCCTTGTAAGTCTTGAGGTTTACAGGATCCATAAACCACTTTACCGTTTCAGCAATACCGCGCTTCAGCCCCTCCCGACCGCCATACTTCGGTTGCCATGCTAATAGTCTCTGTGCCTTGGTAGAATCTGCGCATAAACGATCTACCTCACTTTTTTTCGGACGAAGACGGATGGGATCCTGCTCGATTTCCACTTCAACTTCCATTACCTCTGCAATCAAGTGGACCATATCATAGATTGAGATTTCATAACCGCTGCCGATATGGATGACCTCTCCTACGGAATGTTCTGAGAATATGGCCGAGATGAATCCCTCAATGGTATCCTTGATAAAATTGAAGTCCCGAGTGGGTTCAAGAGCGCCTAATTGGATCTTTCTTCTGCCGCTTGCTATCTGAGTAATGATGGTAGGAATGACAGCCCGAGCGGATTGTCTTGGCCCATAGGTATTAAACGGGCGAATAACGGTAACGGGTGTATCAAAGGAATAGTTAAAACTTAAGGCAAGCTGGTCTGCGGCGATTTTCGATGCCGAGTAAGGGGACTGTCCTTGCAGAGGATGCTCTTCTGTCATCGGTGCGTACCTAGCCGTCCCATAAACTTCGCTAGTAGATGTATGAATGATCCTGTCAACACCTAGTTCCTTGGCTGCTTGCAATATATGCAGGGTTCCTTTTACATTCGTATCAATATAGGTATCTGGTGAATGATAGGAATAAGGGATAGCAATCAAAGACGCTAAATGAAAAACGGTACTGCAACCAGACATGGCTTTTTTTACCCCATACGGATCCCGGATATCACCTGGGAAGACTTCCAGTTGCTCCTTGATTTCTTTCGGGGAGTGATCGAGCCAGCCCCATGAATTAAATGAATTGTATAAAACAAACGCACGTACAGGAAATCCTCTTCGAACCAGCTCTTCAGTCAGATGGGATCCGATGAAACCGTCTGCTCCTGTTACAAGTATTTTGTTATGCTCTTGCGACATGATGCCCTCCATTGACTTATGCCTTAAGAAATATTGGTATATTACCTTATGATGAATGAATAGGTATTGGTGACTACTTAGGTAGCATCATGTCGAATCGATTGTGTTCGGAAGCATTACTTAGCAGGTATGCCCTTCACCGTGACATAACCCGAAACGCTTCTCGTAACGACTGCTCCCGCTCCTACCGTTGCAAATTCGCCAATGACAACCTTTTCTTCAATCGATTTGCCTTGGATGATTACGGAGCCTGCCCCTATTTGGGATCCAGATGAAAGATGGACATTTCCCGAGATATTCGCCCCAGGTGCTACACTAACAAAATCCCCAATAATGCAATCATGGGCTATAGTACAATTGGAGTTAAATATCCCAAAATTTCCAACCTTTATATTGTTAGTAAACCTGCATCCAGCTGCAATAATATTTCCCTTCGATTGATCAACTTCATTCCTCTGTCCATATCCAAACGTTGCTGAAGGGTGTACGATAGTTACATAATTTAATTCCGGAAACCTTTCATATATCTTTTTTCGAACCCTATTCTCCCCGATTCCAATGATGAATTGAAAACCCTGTTCGTTGAGCTCATACACGTCCTTTTCCCTAACGAGCTTATACCCAAAGTAGTTATGACTCGCGTGTTCAACGATATCAATGAGTACAATTTCCTCATAATCCAATTCTCTGCAAATATCAGCCGTTTCTCGCGCCATACCTGAAGATCCAAAGATGCCCATCTTCATTCGATCATCTCATCTGCCTTAAAGTTTTTATGAGCTTCTCTCCCCAGGTAACTCCAGTAATGGAAGGGGGGGACCCCAGTTCCTGGCCTCTTGCATTCTAAATTTTCTTCCGTAAACTTTTCACCTTTGTTAATTGGGGATGCTGCCGTTAAACTTTTTCGAGCAACTTTTTGGTTTTTAAGCTCTATACACGCTGGTTTTTTAATAGCCGATCCTAATGCTTCTTCAACTTCACGTACAGATCGGACCATCATGACTAACTCATCAGGCTCCAACGAGGCCTGATGATCAGGTCCGGGGAGTTTTCTATCCAATGTAAAATGCTTTTCAATTATTTTTGCTCCCCTAGCAGCCGCTGCAATAGGAATGGCGATACCTCTTGTATGATCCGAGTATCCTACTTCTAAATTAAACGCTTGGGCAATAGTGTCCATCGCCCTTAAATTAACATCCTCATAAGGAGCTGGATATTCCGTCGTACAATGAAGCAATATGACGTTTTCCTTTAAGAGTCGCTGTCCTTCATCGGAATAGTAAGCAGCTTGAAATGCATGAATAGATGGCCTTTCCTTTCTGTTCATAAATCCGAAGGCAATAAGCCCTAAAGCCATTTCAATTTCACCTAAGCTGCACATCCCTGTTGAGACAATTAAAGGCTTACTTTTTTGTGCGGCAGAAAGCAATAAAGGCGCATTGGTTATTTCACCTGAAGCAATTTTTATTCTAGATACATGCATTTCTTTTACCAAGAAATTCAGACTTTCTTCATCAAAAGGACTGGACAAAAACTCAATTCCCTTGGAACTACAATAGTCTAGTAGATACTTATGCGCCTGTTGGTCCAATTCAAATTTTTTAACCATTTCATATTGGGATTCAAGCCCATTCGTGTTCTTCACTTGGTATGGAGCCTTTGCAGCAAATTTGCTTATGACTTTCTCCGCGTTAAAAGTCTGAAACTTTACTGCATCTGCACCTGCCGTTGCTGCAGCATCGATAAGAGCTAATGCCATTTCTAAAGACCCATTGTGATTGACTCCGGCTTCCGCAATAATATATATTTTATTTTTTGAGTTCATTTGATTCATTTCACCCCTACTCAATCAACCCTGTACTTGTTTTCGACAAGATGTTTACATAAATCTTTCTTATATTTATGTATGAAAGCCTAGCTTTGGTGACTGCATAGAAAAAACGCCTACCTTATATATAAGACAAGCGCAGATATGACAGTATATACCTACCATTCCTCCTTCATCCTCATGACTACACTTACCGTTGTATTTCCGCTGAGTGCCGCAACCGCAAGTGTAATGATGGAGTTGTCAGGAAGCTCCATACTCAATTGGTTGGAAGTTGCCAGAGCGTTGCCATTCCTGGCTCCTCCCGATGCTAACCCCGAAAAAATTAAATTTCCTGTTGAAGTATTGATTGTCGTTGCTGAAGTATCCGATTCCAATGCCGTCTGAGATGCCTGTGTGTTGGTCGGAGTCCCAAAAGACGCCCCGACTAGACTAGAACCGATTCGGATCTCATAAATCAGATCCGAAGTCGTTACAATATCAACCCCCTCTACCTTCACCGAAATCGAATTTGCCCGACCGCTTACTGGAAAATTAGCCTTTCTGCGAAAGCTAACCGTTGGAATAAACGAGGTTCCCACACTGGAAATATTGATCTTCCGTTCCGGTTGAAGTAATTTCAATAAGTCTAGTACGTTCATTTGTAAGTACATCATCAAAGGGAGATAGCTTCGTTTCTATTATTAAATTGCCATCATTGCTAGAAGAAATGGGAATCAGAATTCCCTTCTCTGACTTAGCATAGGATTGACTCGGCAAATTTGAAGGATGATCTGTAAATACTTTCACACTAGATTCCTCCGATTCTTTGGCCATGGAATTATAAATATGTATGAGTGGTTAAATTAATATATTACAGAAATCCTATTTTTACATTGTCCTATCCTATCAAATTGGATTTTTTATGTTCTATATTAAATAGGTAAAAAATAAAATAGTAACGAGTAGAAAAACCCCTAAAAAGGAGGATCTGCTATTGGATATAACGCTACAAATACTATTTTTAGAGCAAAGGAACAAACAGATGGAATTATTATTACAACTACTAAAATTAGGTATAGATAAAGAGGAAATTTTGAAGCTATATAAAGCATTGTGTCATCCGAATGAGGAACTGGCCGCTGGCAAGGTATTTACAGATGATCCTGCTCAATTCAAAGCCCTCGTTTATGGCATGAGTGGTGACTCCGCTGTCAGTTTGGAACTCGATTCAAACCACAGTTTAAAAACTATTCTGATGAATGATTTTGGTCAAACCTCAATGCCCGCATTAACAGCTGACCAAGATTTGCGCGTAGCCCAATTTTCCCCTGATATTGGCTGGACATTTCGATATACCTTCAATACCAATTTTATGAAAACACCAACAACAACAGGGAGCGGAAGCGTTACACAAGCTACGGGGATGGCTAACCTTCAGACGGGTACGACTCAAAATTCAAGCGCCATGATGGAAACCCGAAAGTATTTGCGCTATATTCCTGGAATGGGCATTCGCGTGTTTTTTAATGCCATTTTTACAAGTGGAGTGACGGGAAGCAGTCAAATCATTGGACTTGGCAACCATAATGATGGAGTTTTCTTTGGCTATGATGGAGCCAATTTCGGGGTGATGCGGAGAGATGCCACAACCGATTCATGGATCCATCAAGCCAATTGGAATATGGATAAATGCGATGGAACTGGAAATAGCAAATTTAACTTGGATCCCACTAAGGGAAATATTTATGTCATAACCTATCAGGGTGGGGGATTTGGATTAGTTACTTTTTTTATTATCAATCCTCAAAGCGGGGACGCCATTCCCGTTCACAAAATTGTTCGCGGGAATCTATCCACTGAACCGGTTATCACTACCCCCAATCTCCCCCTGATGGCAGAAGTAAAAAATCCCTCAACTCCAACCAATATTACCCTACGAACAGCATCAGGAACAGCGGGGATTGAAGGCATCCCTGACAAAGCTATCGTGACAAGGAACTCTTATTCCAATAGTCTAACCGTATCTGCGAATACGGAGACAAATATTTTAACCATTCGAAATAGAGATACCTATGGTTCAATCATTAATCGCACACCTGTACTTATTCTCCTGCTATCTCTCGCAACAGACAGCGGAACCTCTACGATTGAATTTCGCTTGAGAAGAAATGTCACCTTAACAGGATCCACTTCCTTTACAAATATCGATTCCAATAACAGTGCCATATCATTTAATACAGCGGGTACATACAGCTCTGGTACTGGAACAAGAGTTTTTACTACTCAACTCGCGAGGTCGGGCTCTGAAGTCATTGATATGTTACCTTTAGATATGCCACTACCACCCGGAGAAACCCTGACCGTAACGGCCCTCACTTCAGGTAATAACGCTGTTTGCAGCGCTTCAATAAATTGGATGGAATTCTATTAGCATATTATACAACCCCATTCATTTCTAAGTTAATGGGGTTCCCCCAGGTTACTCCCTGCTTCCTAGCTCTACTGAGTATTATACAATAATTGTTAATTTTTTTTA
>JBEQAI010000040.1:0-14719 GCA_041640415.1 Ammoniphilus sp.
ACTTGATGATTGGACTTCATCCAGCGTTCCAATTCACCCTTTAGCACATTCAATTGACCGTGGAAATCCTGCATCGGCTTGCAGTTGAAATTGACCATGTTCTGAGGAGCCGTTTTAGGAATCTGTCGAAGGAATAAAGACAAATGAATGACTTTATTCTTTTTGTTATTGACCACATCTTCATAATTAAAGGCAAGAGGAATGTTATGCGTAAACTCGCCTTCGGCGACTAAAGCCGTTTTCCACTCCGCTTCTTCTTTCTCCAGCTGGTCAATCGTCTCTAATATTCTTGAAGGCTCATCCAATACCATAATCGTATCTTGAGGCATATAATCTATCAAACTCTGGTATCGAGGATACAGCAAAGAGATATATTTATAGATAGCTTGGAAGCGATTTCCTTGCCGCAATTGCTCAATTTCCCATCCAATCTTCGTGGTTAGCTTTTCTTTCACAGATGGGTCTTTGATGGTTAACAAGGTCTCGCTTAATTTCTGTTCTAGCAATTGGGCTGCAGATCTCAATACCTCTTGATCCCCAAAGATCTCATTCGTAGGAGGAAGAGTAATGGTTTCTAATTTATCAATGGATCGTTGATTCACTAAATCAAAGGTACGAATGGAGTCTACTTCAACATCAAACAATTCAATACGTACGGGGTTCTCTAAAAAGACAGGGAAAATATCGAGTATTCCTCCTCGAAGGCTTAACTGCCCTTTACCCTCTACCATTTCTACACGCTCGTACCCTAACGAAATAAGGCTTTGAAGCATGGATTCCAAGTCTATCTCTTGCCCTACCCGAACATGAACCTTAGACTTCTCCCATACCTCTTGTGAAACCATGATTCTGCGAAGACCAGCAAAAGGAACTACAAGAATTCTTTTTTTCTTTTCGCCTAGCTTCGTGAGAACCTCAATTCGGTTCGCTTGTGTTTCTGGACTAGCAATCGCCATTTCCGATACGATAAGCTCATTGGCTGGAAACAGCAATACCTGGTCGTCCCCGACCAGTTCCAGAAGATCTTCGTATATTTTCTGAGCTTGAAACAGATTGTGTGTAACCACTAATAATGGCTTATCTAACTCTTGAAAGATAGAACTAATAAATACTTGTCTGGCCGATCCACTGAGTCCAGCTACTAGCTGCTCTTTTAACCCCTGATCAAAGCCTTTCATAATCGTTTGGAAATCTACATTATCTAAAAACCTTTGAACAATTCCCTTCACCACTAGCCCCCCTCTCCGTTGGGTGGAATCAATCTATTAAATCACGATTAAAGAAAACTGGGTTGGCGACAAGCCTTAAATACTCCCCTACCTTGATGTCAAGATAGGGGAAAGGCAGCAGCCTAGTTGCCCTTATGCAGATAAAGAATTCTAGACATTATATAAAATTCTTATCTGCCAAGTCAAAATAGCCTCAGCCGACATAAGCCGAGGCTATATACGATTACTGCAAAGGATAGGCTAACTCAGGATTGCGCTGAATGGCCTCACTGCAATACTCACAGGTTACGTTTACAATCATATTGCCACTATCATAGCTAATTATATGTTGTCGTTCCTCAGGGGTCAAGAAATGCCAACCCAATTCGGTCTCCGTGACTAGCTCCGACTCAATATTACCCAGCGTGGATTTACAATGTGGACATACGTATTTTATAGACATGACTATGCCTCCTAGGGGGAGTATATTCCTTCTAGATATTCTTTCCCCACGGTTGGCAAATCATACTTCCGGTTTAGTTATAGCGATTCATCACCTGGACAAAAGTGTCCTGCAACCAATGCTCAGCAGCTTCGGAAGCCTTTTTCACAGCACCCTGGATCTCTGCGCCTTCTTCCTTGCTGAAGGGCTCTAACACATAATCCACGACCTTTTTTCCAGCCGGTGGACGTCCAATCCCCACGCGAATCCGGTTAAATTCCTCTGTGCCCAAATGCTGAATAATAGACTTGATGCCATTATGGCCCCCGGCACTTCCCTTCATCCTTAAGCGAACCTGACCCACAGGGGTATCCAGATCATCGTAAATCACAACAATCTGTTCAGGATCTAGCTTGTAAAATTGAATCACTTGGATCAAGGATTCTCCTGATAGGTTCATATATGTTAAAGGCTTCAGCAAGATTACCTTTTGTCCTTGGGCATGACCTTCACCCAGCATTCCTTTGAACTTGATCTGACTAAGCTCAATCCCCATCGCTTTTGCACATTCATCAATGACCATAAACCCGGCGTTGTGCCTCGTTTTCTCGTATTGCTTCCCGGGATTCCCCAAACCGACAAACAGTTTCAAAGCCCGTTCCTCCTAATATCTATATAAATACCAAAAGAGAACTGTGTCATCCTTTCTCGGTATACGCACAGTTCTCTTTTTGTTGTATTATTTTGCTTCATCCATACCGTGACTATCTCTTGCTCCGACTACTTCTGGCTCTTGAATCTCATCAGCCGGCTCTTCTTCTACAGGCTGCAGACGCGGAGCCACAATCGATACGATAATCTCATCCATCTCATGCTGGACTTCCACACCCGGTGGCAAGTCAAGATCAGCGACCGCTAAGCTTTGTCCAATCTCCAGCTCCGAAACATATAGCGGGATCGATTCCGGAAGCTCAGAAGGAAGGCAGCGAACCTCTAATTCTCTCGTCTGGAACTGGGTTACGCCCCCTTGCTTAGCCCCTGTTGCTTCGCCGATTAATACAATCGGAACGGACGCCAGCATAGGCTTATTCATGTTCACACGCTTGAAGTCCAGGTGAAGGATTTGATTCTTGATGTTATCCTTTTGAATCTCATTAATGATCACTTTTTCGGAACGGCCATTCTGAACATTCAGCTCAACAATGCTATTTTTGCCGTGATGGCGAAGCAGTTGCGTTACATCCGAATAATCCACGTGGATATTCTGGTTCTGCTGATTTAATCCATACAGCACAGCAGGTATACGGCCATTTGCCCGCAGCTCATTTAGTCCCGAACAAGTTTTACTATCACGAATTGCAGCATTCAAACTAGTCGACATCCTTATCACCCTCCTAAAAGTGGTACATCCTCTATATTAACCCCTTTTAGGAAGGTTCAAACCTAGTCGAAGAGTTTACTTACAGACAGTTCTTCGTGAACACGGATAATCGCTTCTCCAATAATTGGTGCAATAGACAGCATTTTAATCTTTGGAATAAGCTTCTCTTCGGTCAAAGCAATTGTATTGGTAACCACTAGCTCTTCAATTTTAGAGTTGGCAATGCGATCAATGGCCGGACCAGATAATACAGGGTGAGAGCAGCATGCATATACCCCTTTCGCTCCGCTTTCCACTAAGGCGTTCGCAGCCAGTGTGATCGTACCTGCCGTATCAATCATATCATCAATGAGGATAGCGGTTTTGCCATCAATGTTTCCGACGATGTTCATCACTTCAGCCACGTTAGGCTCCGGTCTACGCTTATCAATAATCGCAATGGGAGCTTCTAACCTCTCGGCTAGCTTTCTCGCTCTGGTTACTCCGCCATGGTCAGGTGAAACCACGACGATATCAGAAAGCTCCTTTTCAAGGAAATACTTCGCAAGGATAGGTACTCCCAGCAGGTGATCAACCGGAATATCGAAGAAACCTTGAATCTGGGTTGCGTGCAAATCCATGGCGATTACACGATGGGCCCCTGCCGTTTCAATCAGGTTTGCAACAAGCTTGGCTGTAATCGGATCACGGGCGCGAGCCTTACGATCCTGTCTTGCATACCCGTAATAAGGGATAACCACATTAATGCTCTTAGCAGAAGCCCTCTTCAAGGCATCTAGCATGATAAGAAGTTCCATTAGATTCTGGTTTACGGGCGCGCTTGTGGATTGAATGACGAAAACATCCGCTCCACGTACACTTTCATTTAATTTAATTTGTATTTCACCATCACTAAAGCGAACCACTTCTGCATTTCCTAACGGGATACCAATATGATCAGCAATTTCTTTTGCCAATTGGGGATTGGCGTTGCAGGTGAATACCTTCAGCTTCGGATCGCGATAATTAGCCATTGTTTCTTATAACCTCCAACCTATTTTTCCTTGCGTAGCAACTTCTTAGCATAGCCTTCTTTATTTTCCTGACGCCCACGAGCGATCGCCAATGAGCCATCTGGCACATTGCGATTGACTGTTGAGCCCGCTGCGACATAAGACCCAACACCTATAGTAACCGGAGCGATTAAATTCGAGTTGCAACCAATAAAGGAATGGTCGCCAATCTCCGTCTTATGCTTCTTCACGCCATCATAGTTGACGGTGATTGTCCCGCATCCAACATTCACATGTTCTCCCACCTCGGTGTCTCCTAAATAAGAGAGGTGAGATACCTTGGAATGGTTTCCGATACGTGTATTCTTCAATTCAACGAAGTCTCCGACCTTTACATGTTCTCCTACATCTGAACCAGGTCTTATGTAAGCAAAAGGTCCAACCGAAGCTTCTTGTCGAACGATACTGTTTGCGATGACAGAGTATTGAATGCTTACTCCATTTTCTACTTGAACATCGGTCAAGTCTGCATTCGGTCCGATGGTGCAGTCAGAGCCAATGACCGTTTCTCCACGTAGAAACGTATTAGGTTGAACGACCGTATCCGGCCCGATAACGACATCGGATTCAATATAAGTAGACTGGGGATCAATAATCGTGACGCCACCACGCATATGTCTCTCATTGATTCTTCTGCGAAGAATTTGTTCAGCAACAGCAAGCTGTACCCGATCATTTACACCCATTCCGTCTTCTGCATCTTCTGTCAAATAAGCCGATATAATTTGATTTTGTCCCTTTAGTATCCCTATAACATCCGGAAGATAATACTCTCCTTGAGCGTTATTGTTGTTTACTTGGTCAAGGGCAGCAAAAAGGAGCTGATTGTCAAAGCAAAAAATTCCCGTGCTAATTTCTCCAATGGCTCTTTCTTGCTCGTTGGTGTCTTTATGCTCTACAATGCGTTCGACATGACCCTGCTCGTTTCTTACGATTCTTCCGTATCCTCTAGGATCAGATAAAACCGTGGTCAACACCGTAGCCGCAGCCTGCGTCTCTGCATGATGAGTCATTAACCGGCGGAGGGTGTCCTCTTGAATCAAGGGCGTATCTCCCGTGACCACAATTGTTGTACCCTGCTTGTCACGAAGCTGATCGCTGCACATCTTAACAGCATGAGCGGTTCCTAATTGCTTTTCTTGAAATGCGTACTCTACTGATGAACCTAGTTGGCTCTTAACCTGATCGGCTCCATGCCCTACAACTACCACAATTTGGTCCATAGCAAGAGCTTCTAGCCGATGGACAATATGTTGAACCATAGGCTTCCCACAAACAGGGTGTAACACTTTATAGAGCTTCGATTTCATCCGAGTGCCCTGGCCTGCTGCCAAAACCACCGCATATTTATGATGCTGCATGGTAGCCTCCATATATGAAAGGATTTTTATACATTCCAATAGGGCACCTCAAAAAACTAAGGTACCCCATACTGACTATATCTTAATCAATATTTGTTTTCAAGAGCAAGGATTAAACTTATAGATAGCTAGAAAACTTGGCTCCCGCCAAGTTGCATTTACGCGGATAAGAAATTCTACATATTTTTTGAATGCTCATCTGCGAAAAAAAGACCTCAAATCTTGAGGTCCTCTCCGTTGTTGCTTATGCTCCTTCTACCATTTGCTCTTCGTGCTCTTCTTCAATTCCTACACGCTCATACTCAGACAAAACTGCAGCCTGAATCTTCTCACGTGTGGTAGAAGAGATCGGATGAGCAATATCTCTAAATTCTCCATCCGGAGTACGCTTGCTTGGCATCGCAACGAACATGCCGTTATTGCCATCGATAACCCGAATATCATGAACTACGAATTCGTTATCAATGGTAATGGAACAAATTGCTTTCATACGCCCATCCGTATTAACGCGGCGGAGTCTAACATCTGTCACTTCCATCAAGTAACACCACCTTTTACCAATATATGTGCATGTTACACTTAATTCGTCAAAGGCAAAATAAATTCCTTCTGATTTTTTGTAAATTAATGATTAATTTTTCGACCAAATTAGACAACTGTTTACCACTAAATCAGGGCAATCGCTTCGATTTCAATCGCTACATCCTTCGGTAATCGCGCCACTTCCACCGTGGAGCGAGCAGGCTTATTAGCTGTGAAATAGCTGGCATATACTTCGTTGATTCTACCGAAATCATCCATATTCTTAATGAATACCGTTGTTTTTACGACCTTGTCCAAGCTGCTTCCGGCTGCTTCTAGTACAGCTTGCAAATTTTTAAAGACTTGGTGAGTTTGGGCTTCGACCGATCCGTCCTCTAGCGTTCCATCTGCTCTGAGAGGAATATTGCCTGAGGTGTACACGACATTTCCTACTTTAACTGCTTGTGAATAAGGGCCAATCGCTTGTGGCGCTTTGTCTGTTTGAATGGTTTCCATTTGCTTCTCCTCCTGTATGTTAAAAATTGATTTGGTTTAGAAAGTTTCCAGGGACCACTTTAATATCTTTATCCTTCATGTCCAATTGAGAAACTCGAGCTAAAGAAATATACTCTTCGTCTTCTACTAAGCGTTCCTCTATTTCTGCTGCTTCTACAAACACACCGATCCCCACTACAGTCGCGTTAAACTCCTTCATGAGATCCACCATCCCACGAACGGTTCCTCCCGCCTTCATGTAGTCATCAATAATTAATACTCTGGAATTCTCCTGCAGCACTCTTCTTGCCAGGGACATCGTTTGGATCCGCTTACTAGATCCAGAAACGTAGTTTATGCTAACGACGGACCCTTCTGTAACCTTACTGTCGCGGCGAACAATCACTACAGGAACATTCAGATAGTTCGCGGTTGCATACGCTAAGGGAATTCCTTTTGTTTCAACGGTCATGACCACGTCAATTTCTTTTTCTGCGAACACCGTTGCCATGATTTTACCGATCTTGTTTAGCTTTTCGGGATCTCCAAGAATATCAGACATATACAGGTACCCGCCCGGAAGCAAGCGGTCCGGATGCTCTAGACGCTGACAAATCTCTTCTACTACCTGTACAGCCAGCTCCTTATTAATCATGGGAATATACTTCACTCCGCCTGCTGCTCCGGCTACTGTCTTCAATACTCCGATACCTTTATATTCAAATAACTCTTTAATAATCGAAAGGTCCTCACTAATGGATGACTTAGCAGATCCAAATTCTTCTGCGAACAATGTTAAAGGAATTAAGCGATAGGGATTGGCGAGCAGATGTTGAGTCATATCGACCAACCGGGCGCTCCTTCTTAGTTTTTTCTCCATAACACGCCTCCAATAACCGAATATTATGATGCAAATATATCACTTATGTACGGTTTTTTGCAAGCTTGTTGGATATTTATCTCCCAATATCCTCACGGCAAACACATCTTTGCAGAAGCCACGGAGACCGTTATAGATACGACTGACCCTCGATTCCTTATCGACCAAACTAAACACAGTCGGCCCACTTCCAGACATAAGGGATGCATCTGCACCAAAGCGGGACATCTGTTCCTTTAGCCGTCGCACTTCCGGATAAAGAGACAATGTAACCGTCTCTAAATGGTTCCCTAGTGTTTGGTAAACCGCCTGATAGTCACGGTTTTGGATCGCTTGGACCATTTGATGAGATCTAGCAGGGTACTTATTGACCTCGTTCATCGATAATTTCCCGTAGATTTCTGCTGTAGATACTCCAATTGGAGGCTTGGCCAAAATCACCCAAGATGGAGGAGGGGAGGGCAATGGAGTAATTTTCTCTCCCCTTCCTCTGGCTAACGCCGTACCTCCATGTACACAAAAGGCAACGTCAGATCCTACCTCCGAGCCAATCTCCGCCATTTCTTCAACGGTCAGGCCTAAACCCCATAGTTTATTTAATCCTTTAATCGCCGCTGCAGCATCACTGCTTCCGCCCGCCAACCCTGCAGCGACAGGAATTCGCTTATGTATGTAAAAATGGACTCCCTTCGCAATTCCTAGCCTGGTCCGAAGCAATTGGGCAATCTGATAGACATGATTCTTCTCACCCAATGGAACAAAGCATGCAGAGCAATCAATCGTAATGCGATTATCCTCCCGGGGATATATATCGATTCGGTCTGCCAAGTCGATGGTTGTCATCACCATTTCAACCTCATGATACCCATCCTCACGTTTCCCCAAAACATCCAGCGTTAGATTAATTTTTGCTGGGGCTTTCATTGATATCCTCACAAGTTTCACCCGCTCACTAATGTCAATAATACCTTTCATTTTAGCACTTGTAGGTTTGGGATTCCAGTTTCGCATGCAAGCTTTATATAGAAAAGAAACTGAAGACATAGGCCTTCAGTTTCTAAGGGAAATCTTACTTCTGTGTTTGGTTGGCTAGAGTCTGTTCGGCAATTTGGATGGCCCGCTTCACCATGTTTCCTGCATCACGAGTAGTGATTCCACCCCATCCTTCTTTTTGAACGGTATCGTATATGCCAAGATCCTTAGCTAACTCCATCTTAAACTGCTCGGACATGATTCCGCGTCTACGACTCATAGTAGCCCTCCTTAAATTAAAGGTATGACCTCCCCGTAATCGTTAGTATGTACTTGTATGTATAGAAATATCTTTAAGAGCAAAAAACAGTAGAACGGTAAATGTTCTACTGCTGTAAGCCGCTTATCGGAATCTGTTCCTGCTCTGATGGACAAACTGTTAGCATAACAGTCTCGGTCAAAATATCTGCATAGCTATAAGAAACTCGTTCAAAGGTGTGCCGGTCTTCGTCCAGTCGGACAATAAAAACGGATGGATAGGTGGATTCCAAGATGCCTGTACGTTCCACCGTCTTACGACGACCTCCGTTAGCTCGAAGTACAATACGTTCACCCAGATGATTGTCTAAATTGCGCTTAATATCCATTAACGCATTATTTGCCATGTGCATGACCACCTCACTTGTTTATGATTATAACAACATAGAGATAGTATGTCAAATAAATTGATAATTATAGCAACTGGACGAACAAATTGTCAATGAATATTGTTTTACAGGATTCTACACTGTGTCGTATGAATAGTTTACTCATAAAAAAAGAGCTTACCGAGCGGGTCCGATTTTTCCCGTTCAGCAGGCTCTTGGTGTTACCATTTTTCTTTTTTCATCGTTTCTGTAATCGGCAATCCAAGTCGAAATGTGCCGAAAGTTTCAATACCGCCTAATCCATCAATTCCCGTAATGGTATTTTTTGCAACTTCAAAAACATTCACCGTTTCTCTTACCGAGGTAAACGCCACTCGCTCTGCAATATAGACGGGATCCAGGGTGTGAATGTTAATACGGCGTGGAGAGCTAGCAAAATTCGCTCCGGCGTCCAAGATACTTTCAAAATTAGATTGACATGCACCAGCAAAGATCACAAGACGATCATGGTTCCGTTCATAACGTCGAGCTTCTTGAACAGCTTGAACGAAGTAACGAGAATTTCGATAACTATCTAAAGAGGCGATGTCGCCGTGATGTCTTCTATATGAATCGTGACCGGTTAATATTAGAATACTCGGCTGATACTTCTGTAACAGTCTGGCTGTATATAGGGGCATATCCTTTTCCATAAGATGAAAGCCATGTACCTTAATACCCAGTTCCCGGTACATGATTAAGCACTTCTCGAGATAACGCCCATCTCCGTCCAAATGGAGGACCGATCCTGGGATCTCAAAGGTCACATTATTGGCTTCCGATCTTCCCGTATACCCCATCTGCTGATAGGTGTTTTTCTCTCTCATCAGCCTTCTTTCCTGCTGGATCAGCCGAAGTGACTCTTGGCTTTTGACCATGCTTTTCTCTAGCTCTTTCTGCAGGGTCTGAGGGTCGATCTTTTTCAAGTCGTCCATCGGAGCGTCAGCTACAAGCCTAAACTCCAGCCCTTGCAATATCGCAACCTTCCCGTCGTCCTGAAGGCTTATGACCGTGAAGAAAATATCGTTACCATAGGAATTTCTTGTAACAATGTCACCAACGCGAATAGACATAGAAACACCCTCCTCCCTGCCAATATATGTGGAGAAGGGTATTTAGGTTTCTGAATCTACCCTGATTTTGTAAATCGGTCGGCCACGGAACTGGCTCCGTAGGAGTACGGCTTGATAATCGCTTTGTAGCCTACAGATGTAACCCACCCGACAACTTCTTGAATGAGCATCCTGGTTTCTCCTTGATGTCCCACATCGAGGTGAATTTCCACTGGCCATTGAGCTACAATGTCCGTTATCCCATTTTCTTTCAGCAGATCCATCACCTTGAGGCTTAATTCGGTTTCTTTGTATATTCTTGTTCTTAAATCAAACATTGGCTTGGCCCTCCATTTACAAAAGAAGAACCTAGCCCCTTTTCCTACCCGGTGGATAATGACGGCAGTCACATACACGGTTTTTTCGGAACTGGTCTGAGAATCAGTTCCGATGACGATCTTATAATCAGCTTTTGGGTCCTCTCGAACGTAGCTTTTTATATAGTTCAATACCTGCTGCTCCCCAAGCATTCCCATGGTCGGGCTTATGAAATCCAATTCGGTACCTCCTTGGACCTGAGAGTCAGTCGTATATCATTATACTCCCGCTTCCGCTATAAGGTTACTAAGCCTTGCAAATTCCGCGATGCTTAGTGTCTCCCCCCTTCTTGAAGGATCAACCTCGGCCCGCTGGAGCACATCGAGCAACAGCTCCCGCTGGTCCTTTCCAAAAATTGAGCCCATCAGGTTGTTATAAATGGTTTTTCTTCGTTGCGCAAAGCTTGCCTTAATCACTTTAAACAACACCTGGCGACTCACGACTTCTACCGGGGGCTTTTCTCTGACGGCGAGCTTCAATACGGCAGAATCAACGTTCGGCTGGGGAATAAAGACACTGTGTGGCACAATCATGGCAATCTCTGGCTCGGCATAATACTGCGCCATAATGCTTAAGGCCCCATACTCTTTACCTCCTGGGGCTGCAGCAATGCGTTCGGCTACTTCCTTCTGCATCATTACCACAATATTCTCTAGAGGGAGTTCCTCTTCTAGAAGCCTCATCAGGATCGGACTCGTTACATAATAAGGGAGATTCGCTACCACATTTACCTTCGGATAAGCCGCAAACTTCTCTCGAAACAACCTTCTAAGGTCGACCTTCAGCACGTCGCCATGAATAACTTCTGTATTAGGATAAGGCTCCAGCGTATCCGAAAGAATAGGAAGGAGGCGTTGATCGAGTTCAATCGCCACCACCTTGCCTGCTGCCCTTGCCAAATGCTCCGTTAACGCACCAATACCAGGTCCAATCTCCAGTGCAGCCTTCGTCTCATCAAGGGAGGCTGTCTTTACAATATTATGCAGGATATTTGTATCAATGAGAAAATTTTGTCCTAAACTTTTCTTAAAGGAAAAACCATATTTTTTTAAAATTTCTTTCGTCCTCGTTGGTGTTGCAATATCTTTACTCATGTTTTATGTCACCCCTCCAAGCATTCTAGTGCAGCTTCAAACTCTCTTCTGGAGATTTGAAATTGGTTCAGTCGCTTATGTATTTGCTTCCCGTTTGCATACCCAATCCCTAAATGTTCACCTAATAGCCTTCTTCTCTCACTTGCTGCATCTGTCCCGATCAACCCGGCGTTGACAAGATCCTGGAGTGTAATTTCCTCTTGATAGAGTCCCTGAACCTCCGTTCTCACTTCCGCTAGAGCTTTCCTAATCACTTCATCACTCGCGTTTTCCACGCCTAAATTTCGCTTTCCCTTCCCTTGATCCCGGGTAATGAAAGCATGCTTGCAGCCGGGCACAGCTTGACTAATAATTTTGCGAATCCTTTCACCTGGATAGTCCGGATCGGTAAAAATAATAACGCCTCTTTTTTCCTGAGCTATTTTAATCCTTTTAATGACGGAATCAGGGATAGCCGATCCCCCCGTCTCTATCGTATCAGCCCCAACCGCTCGACGAATGACATTGGTGTCTGATTTTCCTTCCACAACAATTATTTCTTTAATCATCTGTCATTAACGCTCCTTTTACGCCTAAAAAGGCTGTGTCACAATGGAACACAGCCAATCTTTACTATTTATTCTGGTTTGGTTTTGCCAATCACATACACGGCTTTTGATTTCCTTTTTCCAAATCGCTGTGCAGCCTGGTCATTTTCGAAAAAGACATCAATCTTATTGCCCTTCACAGCTCCACCTTTATCCTCTGCTCGACGGAATCCTACTCCTTCAATGTAGACCCACGTCCCCATCGGGATGACGCTCGGATCTACGGCAATCGTTCTCCCTTCTTGAGCTCGCTTACCTGAAGCCGTGATGCCGTATTGAGGGTGATTGGGTCCTTTTCCTGTGTGGGATGGCCCCGAACTATATGCGGTTAACACCACGTTGTTCAGAACCTTCCGAGCAGCAAAATTCACCCCGCCGCGTGAAACGGTCGTGAGAGCTCCAATGGCGACTACCCGATCCTGCTTTGTCTGGATCACTTTTGTCTCCACTAATGTTTTTGATGCTTCTTTTCCATTTTCATAGACCACTTCATATCTTTGAACAGCCCTTCCTTCTCGGCCTTCCTGAATGACCTTTTGTTCACCCTGCCCTAACAAATAGTCTTTCCGCTTAACCTCGTTAAAAGGAACCTTCTGCTCTTGTGCAATAATCTCTTTTGTTACCCGGGTAATCGCAATGGTCTGGTCAGGAAGGGCCCGTGAAGTGATGGCGGGCTCTATACGATCCCATTCTCCTAATGGGATCTGCTGTTCTTCCAGCACTTCTCTAACCGTTAGCTGATTGGTAATGATCTTTTCTTCCTGTTCACCATCTTGGATGATTACAGGCCATTTATCCGTATAAGAAATCTTAAGACCTTTTTCTATCGGTTGATCCTTACCTGGCTCAATTACATCGTATTCATCAATTTGTACGTGTTGTTGTATTAAAAACTCTTCAACCGTCTGAGCCTTCGTCTCAACAAGCCGGGACTCTTGGTTATGTACGAATTCCACTTGCTTCGGTTGGTTAGCTAAGTATATCCAGATGCAAGCAGCCATGATGAAAAGTGCGGCTAGGATGCTAACCGTGAAAAGAACGTTCCGCTGAAGCGGGAATGTTTTTCCTGGTTCCATATTCCTATTGTCCTCCTCTTCAAGTTGAGTTCATTTTAGTTGACACCTTTCTTTTTGTCAAACCAAAATCTTACAGCCCACTTCGACAAAGAGGGGGCTTCAACTTGTCGAACGAGGAGGACAGACATTTATTGAATCTTAAACAATCGCTTGGCATTCTCCATGGTATGGTAGGCCAACTCTTCACTACTCATTCCTCTCAGCTGTGCAATCGCTTCTGCCACATATCGAACATATCCCGTTTCATTCCGTTTCCCTCTATACGGCTCCGGCGTCAAATAGGGACAGTCCGTTTCAATTAGCAGTCTATCGAGCGGAATTTCCTGAGCAATTTCCTTTGGCTTCTTGGCGTTCTTAAACGTAACCGGTCCCCCAAAGGAAATATGGAAATTCATATCCAAGCATTGCTTGGCCATTTCCAAACTTCCGGAGAAGCAGTGCATGATACCGCCAACCTCAGCAGCATTCTCCTCCCGCAAGATATCTACAACGTCTTGATGAGCATCTCGATTATGAATGACAATAGGCAGCTTAAGTTCCTTGGCCAATTGGATCTGCCGACGGAACACCACTTGCTGCACAACACGAGGGGAGGTATCCCAATAGTAATCTAGCCCAATCTCCCCGATCGCCACTACCTTCTCATGCTTGCTCAGCTCTCGGAGCCAATCATAGTCTTCTTCAAGCATATCCTTCGCATCTTGCGGATGCCAACCAACAGCCGTATAGATAAAATCATATTTTTCAGCTAGCGCTACGGAGGTTGGAATGGTCTCTCGGTTAAATCCAATATTTACAATTCGAGTGACCCCATTTTCCTTTGCCCGTCGAATCACTTCATCTTGATCTTCGTTAAACTGTTCTGCATTCAGATGTGCATGGGTGTCGAAAAGCATCGAAACACCG
The DNA here is from genome assembly GCA_041640415.1 of Ammoniphilus sp. Classification (GTDB taxonomy): domain Bacteria; phylum Bacillota; class Bacilli; order Aneurinibacillales; family RAOX-1; genus YIM-78166. The sequence goes on from JBEQAI010000040.1 coordinate 14,093, forward strand.
CCTTTCTTCATTGTCGAAATCTATCATTTTTTGTTTAAAAGTTGACATGGTTCGATAGGAAAAGCTTCTTCGAAGCCTTTCTTTTCATGGTGCGCCAACTTCCTGGAATCATTAGACTAAAATTACCCAAAACCTTGAAAAAACTTGAGCCAGACGGTACCTCATTCGAGCGATCCAACCGCTTCAGGGCACGAACCGCCGGCTTGCGGTACCTCAAACGAGCGATCCAACCGCTTCAGGGCACGAACCGTGCGTTTGCGGTACCTCAAACGAGCGATCCTTCCGCTTCAGGGCACGAACCGCGAGCTTGCGGTACCTCATTCGAGCGATCCAACCGCTTCAGGGCACGAACCGCCGGCTTGCGGTACCTCAGGTGCGCCAACTTCCTGGAATCATTACTGGTATGGGATCTAACGGAGCGGCTTTCCATGCCTCAGGAAAGTTACCTTCCTAAGCCAAAAATATAACCGAAGAAATCGCTCATTCACGCGATTTCTTCAGTTAGTTTATGGGCTGTGGACCAGGGATAAATTTAACCAGACTTATTCCGGCTTATTTGCAGCAATAATCCCTCTCACAGCCTTTCCCCTTATTACTTCACCTTTGCTCCATTCGGCATATCAGCCG
>JBEQAI010000041.1:0-14690 GCA_041640415.1 Ammoniphilus sp.
ATGATCGAATCTAGTGCCAATTGAAAGCTTTCATCCGAGAACTTCGACCACAGTTGCAAGGGTGATACGGAGGGAATTTCATCTATCACGTACCCTAGATTTTTCAATGCACTATGGTTCATATAAATAAATTGGAGTGGAAACGGCGAAAATACGTAGATCTCAAAAATCGTCTCGTCCAAAATCTTCCCTAAGTGCGTACATAATTCTTCCGTTTGCTGCCATTCGGTCATGTCTTGGGTAATCCCGAGCAGCCCAAGGATCTGTCCCTGTTGATCTCGGATCGGTATTTTTGTAATTTTATTCAATGAAGAAGCGGATCCGCTTTCCACCTTTTCTTTATAGGTAATGGACTCCCCTGTTTGAATCAGCTGCCGTTCTTCATTCATTAGTTCTATAGCTTGTTCCTTGGGAAAAAAGTCGTAATCAGACAATCCTTCAACGCGGCTGTCCCTGCCTAAATGGTCTAGAAAAGCCCTATTGGCAAAGGAATATTTCATCTGAGCATCCTTTACCCAAATCTTGTCCGGAAGATGCTCTAGAATCAACCTCAGGTATTGAGCTTGGTCCCATGGTTTTCGCTCAATGATCTCACGAATGATGCCAATAAAGCATTTTCCTTCAACTGCCTGGGCTTCTACAATTGTAACGGTGACAGGAAAGATGGTTCCGCTCTTTTTTTTGCCGCTGGATTTTCTTCCCGTTCCACTAATCGCTCCGCTAAATAATTCGGGAAGCAACAGCTCGACATGTTTTCCTATGACGTCCGGACCATGGTACCCAAATAAGTTTCCCGCAGCAGGATTGATTGAGGTGATAAAACCTTGCTCATTCATGATGATGATGCTGTCAGAAACAAATTTTAGTACCGATTCCATGATCACGTCGTTCATGTCTTACCATCCTCCCATAGCCTGATGCTTTATATTTCCATACGCGCGATAGAAATCCTGCTTTAAACGGTTTAATTTGTTTGAACTTTAAGCAGTCCATCCATCCCATCCAGCGTGATCCGGGTTCCTGGTTTCGCTTCGCCGCTAATTAAAGCCCTGGCCACTGGCGTTTCCACTTGCTTCTGAATAAAGCGTTTAAGCGGCCGAGCCCCATAAACAGGATCATACCCCAGCTGTGCAATCAGTTCTTTGGCTTGCTGGGTTAACTCCAGCTCAATATCCTGGGCATGCAGCCGCTGCTGAAGATTCCTCAGAAGCAAATCTACAATGCGTACAATCTCTGAAGTTGATAAAGGCTTAAACAAAATCGTATCATCAATTCGGTTGAGGAACTCCGGCCTAAAGTGACGTTTAAGCTCTTGCATAACCTGCTGTCTTGCGCTATCCCGTATTTGTCCCTCTTGATCAATCCCTTCCAATAAGAACATAGAACCGATGTTCGAAGTCATAATGATAATCGTATTTTTAAAGTCAACCGTTCGACCATGTGAATCTGTTACTCGGCCGTCATCCAATATTTGCAGCAAGATATTAAACACGTCAGCATGAGCTTTTTCAATTTCATCAAACAGGATGACACAATACGGCTTTCTTCGCACCGCCTCTGTCAACTGCCCGCCTTCCTCATATCCGATATATCCAGGAGGGGCTCCAATCAGCCTTGAAACCGTATGCTTCTCCATGTATTCACTCATATCCAAGCGTATCAGATGGTCTTCTGAATCAAGCAGCGTTTCTGCCAAGGTCTTGGCCAGCTCTGTTTTTCCCACCCCGGTAGGCCCTAGAAACAGAAAAGAACCTATGGGTCTTCTGGGATCATTAATCCCAGCTCTCGCCCGAATAATCGCATCTGCTACTCCCTGAACGGCCTCCTCCTGACCGATCACACGCTGATGCAGAATGGATTCAAGCTTCATCAGTTTTTCTCGTTCACCCTCCAGCAGCTTCGTGACGGGAATACCCGTCCAGCGCGAAATAATTCGAGTAATCTCTTCCTCACTCACTTCTTCTCGAAGCAGAGACTGTCCCTTCTTCTTCTCTACTTGCTTCGTTTCTTCTTCCTCTAGTTTTTTCTCCAGTAGCGGAAGCTTTCCATATTTCAGCTCAGCCGCGCGGTTCAAGTCATACTCTCGCTCGGCCTGCGCAATTTGCTGATGGAGCTGTTCCAGCTCTTCTCTTAGCTTTTGTACACTATGAATCGCCTGTTTTTCACTTTCCCATTGAACACGAAGTCCATGAAGGATTTCTTTTTGCTCCGAGAGCTCCTTTTGCAGGTGAAGCAATCGTTCTTGGCTAGCTTTATCCGTTTCTTTTCTTAAGGCGGCTTCTTCCACTTCAAGCGTCATGACCCGACGGGCTACTTCATCCAACTCTGCAGGCATGGAATCAATCTCCGTTCGAATGAGGGCACATGCTTCATCAATCAAATCAATCGCCTTGTCCGGAAGAAACCGATCCGTAATATAGCGATTAGAAAGGATAGCAGAGGAAACTAGGGCGTTATCGTGAATTTTCACTCCATGAAAGACCTCAAAGCGCTCCTTTAACCCTCTCAAAATGGATATCGTATCCTCCACGGTTGGCTCCTGGACCATTACAGGCTGGAATCTACGCTCAAGAGCCGCATCTTTTTCGATATACTTTCTGTATTCATCGAGCGTAGTAGCCCCGATGCAATGAAGTTCTCCTCTTGCGAGCATAGGCTTCAGCATGTTGCCCGCATCCATAGAACCTTCGGCCTTTCCAGCTCCTACGATGGTATGAATTTCATCAATAAACAACAGAATTTGGCCTTCGCTTTTTTTCACCTCATGAAGGACCGCCTTAAGTCGTTCTTCAAACTCCCCTCTGAACTTTGCACCAGCCACAAGAGCTCCCATATCCAGAGAGAAAATCTTTTTATTTCGAAGCCCCTCTGGCACGTCTCCACGCACGATTCGCTGTGCCAATCCTTCGATAATGGCGGTCTTGCCCACGCCTGGCTCCCCAATCAAAACAGGATTATTTTTGGTCTTTCTAGATAGAATCTGAATTACCCGGCGAATCTCTGCATCTCGTCCAATTACAGGATCTAGCTTGTTTTTCTCAGCTGCTTTTACAAGGTCCATGCCGTATTTATCCAAGACTTCATATGTGGCTTCTGGTGTCTGGCTTGTCACTCGCTGATTCCCCCTTACATCGGTTAACACCTTTAATACGGACTCGCGCGTCAGGCTATGCTCTTTAAACAAGGAACCAAGGCCTGTCCTTTCTCCACCTTCAATGATGGCTAAAAGAAGATGCTCCGTGGAAATGTATTCATCTCCCATTCTTTTGGCCTCTTCTTCAGAAGCAAGAAGAATACCGTTTACGGAACGGCTAATATAGACTTTCCCCAACTCGCGGCCAGGGCCGCTAACCCTGGGTTTCTTGTCTACCAGGCGTTTGATCACTTGAGCTAGAGTATTAGGAGAAGCCCCCATTCGTTCGAGAAGTCTAGGTACGATCCCTTCCTGTTGTTCAAGTAAGGCCAACAGGACATGTTCCGTATCGATTTCAGAATTCCCATGCTGAAGGGCTAGCGTCTCGGCTTGTTGGATGGCTTCTAATGATTTGATAGTGAATCGATTCATATCCATATGGAACCCCTCCTATCGATAAAACTCCTTAATCTGAGCAAATATTTTCTGATAAGATACGGGAAAAGTGTAGTTTTTGGTGTCTTCCCACGTAATCCAATGACCTTCCATTTCTTGAGGTGACACAACTGCCCGGTAAGCATAAACATCCATCTCCCATTGCAGATGGGAAAACGTATGCTGATGATGGAACAGATGTCCCCCTCCAACCACTTGAAGCTGGTGGTTTTCACCGAGATGGGCTTCTAGGCGCTCTAGTTCTCCTTCTACATTTGGCAGTTCCCATAATCCCGCGAGGAGCCCCTGCTCCGGCCGCTTGCGGATCAAGAATTGCTCCCCGTCCGTAACAAACGCAACCGATACCTGAACAGGCTTGGGAGGCTTGGCTTTGCCTTTTACCGGCAGATTCGTTTGTACCCCTGTTTCACGGGCTCTGCAATGAATTTGTACTGGACAATAATCGCACTTAGGAGACTTAGGTGTACAAATTAGAGCTCCTAGTTCCATGAGAGCTTGATTGAAATAAGACGGATTATCCTTAGCAATGAGCTCACGAATAATGGTTTCAAATCGTTTCCTCGTCTTCACCTTTTGGATGTCGTCTTCAATGACCAACAGCCGCGATAAAACGCGCATCACGTTTCCATCGACTGCTGGCTCCGGCTTGCCGTAAGCGATGCTCAAGATGGCACCGGCGGTGTAAGGACCTACTCCTTTAATCTTACTGATCTCTTCCGGGGAGTCGGGAACGGCACCGCCATAGCTTGCTCGTACCTCTTTGACTCCAGCGTGAAGATTGCGGGCCCGTGAATAATAGCCAAGCCCCTCCCAGAGCTTAAGAACATCATCCTCCTCCGCTTGGGCTAGATCCTGAAGAGTGGGAAATCGTTCGATAAACCGGTTAAAATATGGAATAACTGTGTCCACTCTCGTTTGCTGCAGCATGATCTCCGATACCCAAATTTTATAAGGGTCCCGATCTTGTCTCCAAGGCAAATCTCTTAAGTTTCTTTCAAACCAGTGCAAGAGATCTTGTTGAAATTCTTCGGTGCGAAACTCTTGTATCATTCCGTTATCTCCTTAAAAGCCCACATGTGAATCTTTCCATTTCCGCCTTGTATCCAATTTGAAATGACGGAATCCTCTCCGCATCTCCAAGCTTTTAATCTCTCATACTCGTCCATGCTGTCTACATCAAACATCTCGACAAACAACAAAGGTTGATCTGCTCCCTCAAAGTATTGAAAATGCGATACCTGTTGTTCTTTCATAGACTCGGCTACTTTTTTCATCGCTTGTAGGTAATTCTCGCGATGTTCCTCTATAATCTTGTATTCCATGAACACCTTAACCATGGGGTTCCCTCCTTTGAAACGAAAAAGTGATACTCCAATAAGGGAGCATCACTCATCCATCTTTATTATGGTCCCTTCTTGGAACGCCATCTTACCATGAGGTTATCAATGAGAAGGCCGATGCCTGCTCCATAGAACGGGGCCGCCGCTCGCGTCCCAAAGCTCAGCTCTTGAAACAATATCGTAACCAGTACCCCTAAAATAAAGCCCATCATGGTATATCTTAAATTATTTCTTTTCATGATTTTGCACCTAAGTTCTTTATTTCATCTTAAAGTTCTTATTCTGCTGCATACTTTTCATGGCCTTAGACGCTTGCATGATTTGCTTTTGGTTGAGGTTCATCCCCATGGACTTCGCCATTGCCTGGAGTTGCTTCTCATCCATCTTCAGATTCGTCATCTGATGCTTCAAGTAATAGACGCCCCCAAAGAATCCGCCTACTAACCCTAGAATAAGAGTTAAAATAGGAATGATGTAATTCCACATTGCGTTCAACTCCTTCCTCTTCTCTATTTTATCACATCTTCATTTTTTCAGTCTTCCCTCTCCACCGGGTAACCCTTCCCTTGATCCATACGACAAAAACGGAAATCCCTAGACCAATTAGAGTCCCTCCTATGACGTCGGTAACATAGTGAATGCCTAGGTATAAACGAGAAAACCCGATTAAACAAGCGAGCACTAATACAGGAGCTGCTAGCCGTGGAAAAACAGAATACAAAATTCCTGTAGCACAGAACGCTAGCAACGTATGTCCTGAAGGGAAAGAGAAGGTAGTGGGCATCTCCACGAGCAGAGTAGAAGGATCGGCAACCACGGGCCGTGGCCGTTCAAAAACGTCTTTTAGCACATCTTGAGCGAGGGCGGCCAGCAAAATACCGAGAAGTAAGTATCCACCCGCTGGTCTCCATGCCTTCCTGGCAAGCAACAGCAGAGCGAGCCCAAACCACAAGGCTCCATTGTTCCCTAAGCTGCTCAAAGTAACCATGAATAGATCTAATCCTTCTTTCATTCTGGCAGAACCTTCCCTGGGTTTAGGATGCCGTTCGGATCTAGAGCAAACTTAAGCTGTCTCATCACCTCTATGGCTTCCCCATGCTCTTTATACTGGTATTTCCTTTTACCGACCCCTACGCCATGCTCTCCTGTGCAGGTTCCCCCACGCTCCAAAGCATGGTTGACGATGTCCGCGTTCACCAGCTCAGCTTTCCCCACCTCATCCGGTATTTGATCATCGACAATGACCAAGGTGTGGAAATTGCCATCTCCAATATGACCCACTACCGCCCCGTCCAAACCCGAGCGGTCAATAACGGCACGGGCATGTTCAACGGCTTCGGTAAGAGAGGAAAGGGGCACACTCACATCGGTAATGATCATCTTTTTCCCTGGATTATCATGGATATAAGCATAGGCGAGATTATGGCGTGCTTCCCATAGCTGCGCTCGGCGCAAGGAGTCGGTTTCAAAGGCGAATTCTTGGCACTCCTGCTCCTTCATCAACTGCTCAGCAAATTCAATATCTTGTTTTAATCCTGCCTCATTGCCATGGAACTCTAGAAATAGCGTAGGAAGTTCTTGATAATCCGTGCCGCTATGCTTATTGACCTGCTGAATGGACCTTGCGTCAACTAACTCTACACGGGCAACAGGTATCCCCGCAGATAGAATATCGACAGCAGCATCGACTGCCTGTTTGATGCTTGGAAAAGTCGCTCGTCCGGCCATGGTCACTTCAGGAATACCATAGACTCTCAAAGTCAATTCGGTAAATACCCCTAATGTTCCTTCAGACCCTACAAACAACCCGTTCAAATGATAGCCCGAAGAAGATTTGGCTGACATCCCGCCTGTACGAATGACCTTGCCTCCAGCCAATACCACCTCGAGGTCACGCACTTGATCCCGCATCACACCATAGCGTACCGATGTAGTTCCGCTGGCATTCGTTGCGGCCATTCCGCCAAGGGTGGCGTCTGCTCCGGGGTCAACGGAGAAAAACAGTCCGTGCTTCTTTAGCTCCTTGTTCAGCTGCTGACGTGTGACGCCCGGCTGGACGCGGACTAAGAAATCATAAGGACGTATTTCAAGGATTTGGTTCATTAGTTGGAAGTCCACAGAAATCCCTCCGCTATAGGGAATAACGGCTCCTTCTAAGCCAGAACCAACCCCAAACGGAACAACGGGAATCTCATGTTCATCAGCAAACTTCAGGACTCTACTTACATCCTCCGTATCTTTTGGAAAAACAACCACATCCGGCAAGTGCGGGGAATGAGAAGACTCATCCTTGCTATGCTGCTCTAAGACCGTTTGATTGGATGTCACTTGATCCTCTGAAAGAATGCTTTTCAATTCCTGTACTAAGTTCATGGTTTCTCCTCTTTGTTAGTTAAATGATATATTAAATATATTCTATTCTTTTTTCAGATCATTCAAAAGGGGAAATTACATCATGCTGAAAATTGCTGTCGGAAGTCATAATCCAGCCAAGCTAGATGCGGTTGCAATGGCTTTTTCTAAACTTGGATACACTGCGCAAATTAAAGGTCTTGATGTCCCATCAGGCGTTTCTCCTCAACCCCTATCGGACGAAGAGACTATACAGGGAGCCGTTAATAGGGCTAAGGCCGTTTTAGAGAAAGGGCCGTTTGATTATGGTATTGGCCTAGAAGGTGGTTTAGCCAAGACGGCTTACGGAACATTCCTATGTAATTGGGGCGCTGTTGTAAATCGAGAAGGGATCATTGGGATTGCTGGCGGTCTGCGCATCTTGTTACCGGATGAGGTGCTAGCAAGAATTGAACAAGGGTACGAGCTAGGAGACGTGATTGATGAATGGGCAGGAGGTAAAGATATCAAAAAGAACGAAGGAACTATCGGCGTTTTGACCCATGGGCACATTACACGCCGCCAGATGTTTCAAGATGTGACAATCTGTGCTTTTTCAATGTTTCTGGGCTAACTGAAAATCTCCCCTTTACAGCATCTGTAAGGGGAGAATTTTTAACGGAGCAACCCTACTCCTCCCTCTGGTCCTCCTTCCACGGAGGATCGCCATATTTGTGGAGGGTTTGATTGATATAGTACACTGACACAGGTACAGCAAAGGACAGGACAGTACAGATCCATATAGCTCCAGGAGGGATATATCCGATTAATCGCTCAATAAATTGGTTCATAATTCACCTATTCCTGTATCGGCTCGGATTTGATAATCACGCCAGAATTCCGCACAATCGCCTTTGCCTTAAGCTCAATCGTACTTTTGGCAAAATAGTTTTTCCCTATATCCCAGTCATGCTGTATTTTATCCCATACTTTCGGGTGATGAGTATAGAGATGTCTTCCGAGTCCGATGGCATCCACCTTAAACTCTTTATGAAGCTTATTTAATGCCTTGCTGGCTATCCTGACTGTCTCTTTCCCGATCCTCTTCTCAACTTCCCGTACTACCTTTTCACTCATCCAGTCTACCGTTTTTAGCGATTCGGGTATAAACCCTTCAGACTCCATAGTAATCGTAAACTTGATGTTTTCTATATCTGAAACGTCTGCCTCTATCGAAGTATTTTTTCCCCGAAATTCATACATCACAAGGTTATCCTCTACTTCTACCTTCTCGAGTCCCCCTTCAATTTCTCCTCGCATACAGTTCAGTCCAATGGTTTCTTCCTCACCCAGCCATCCTACCATTCGATTCGTATTTCCTTGAATAACGGCTGACCCTGCAACCTTCACTTCCTCTTTCTTTCCTGTAATGCGAGGAAGAGCGTAGCTAGTCTGACGCAACAACAATTCATGAAGATCTCCAATCCGCACGGGAGGATAGATCCGGCCTGTGCGATGGATATTTTCCGCCACGGAGCGGATGAACATGACTGGCATTTTTTCTATAGGCGGTTTAAAATCAAATACGTCCTTAGCCTTTCCCTTGGCTATCATAACCTTTGTCCCCCTGCGCATTTCATGATCCCGAAGAAAAAAATCAACGACATCCGCTAACCTGCCTCTTTTGGCAACATCCTCGGAAATGATGAGGGTCTTGATATGTCCAAAATAAGGAGTTCGGCTTGTGCGAGTAGCTAGCAGTCGAGCCGTCTCCATCATCGAGGCCCCTTCTGTCGTCAAATTAAAAAAAGACTCGGCATTTCCCCCCCCATCTCCCTGCAGCCCTTCCGGCGCAACGAATTGATAAGTCACCACGTATCGTTCTTTTCCCTTGGCTCTTTCTTCCTTTTCCCCAGTTCCCTCTTCCTCAGCTTCATTCTCGGAAACATCTATTGCCACTCCCACAACAAATCCTCTTTCTTGAATTTCCACGCGATCCCAACAACCTGTCAGAAGAGTGAGAAGACAAATAAGAATGACAGTACATCCTGCTCTTCTATGCATGCCCCTTCACGCCTCGCACCTTAGCTATAATCAGCAATAGGGTTGGAATCAAAACGGCAAAGCCAATCCCCGCATAACTGATAAAGTTGCCTAATTTAAACATCGCAAGCTGATTCTCGGGCAACATTCCTACAAGATAGGTTACGGGTGATAATACAGAAATGAAGATTATTTTCTTTATCTTGGGCCATAAAAACTTCAAGCACATAATGGAGAGATCTAATGCCATAGCCGCTGTATTGAATAAGGTCATAATCCAGATTGTGAAAAAGATGGATTCAAATCGTTCAAAAAATTGGCCAGGCACTTCAACTTCTTTTGCTACTTCAATCGTAGGGTGAATCATTTGCGCCGTTGACTCTGGTGCGAATACCCCGATCACAATGACATAAATCAACACGTAAAGTGCAAGCGGTAGAGATACGCCAATAATCGCAGCGGACGGAGCCTTTTCCGGTTGGTTGGATAAAGCTACATAAAAGAGCAGAATTTCATAACCTGCAAAAGAAAAGCTCGTTTCCTTCGTAGCCTGAAAATATCCTTTCCAATTGGTGGTAAAGAATGGCCTTAAATTTTCTGCCTCAAAATACCCTAAATTCATCAAGACTACAGCAATGGCAATAAACAACACGATGGGCGCAAACATAAGATTAATTCTAAGTATTGCCGCTCTCGAACCTGAGACAGAATAGACCACGACCAAGAGAAAGATCAATCCTAATACTTCTACTGGTGTTTGATCAAACAAATAGACTTTTGAAATAGTAGCCACAATCCGCATTTCATAGGCCGTAAAGAGTAAAAAATAAAATCCAAAAAGAGCTGTGATTACAACAGCTATGGGTTTCGTAACCAGCCGAATCGAATACTGCATAAAGGTTTGTCGCGGAAAGCGCGAAGAAAGCTTCGCACAGATCCAAGCGAAAAACATAGCGATGACTCCCCCAGCTACAATGGCCATTAATCCGTCTAATCCTCTCGTACTTTGTGCTACCCCTCTCGGTAGGGTAAGGATGCCCGCTCCGATAATCATGGTGGTAACGGAAATCAAGATTTCCTTATTGCTGATTTCTTCATCCCCGTAGTGAAAAGCCTTCACTTTCTTCTCCCTCCCTTGTACATGCGGTCTGGATCCTTCGTCTTTAGCATCTCTGGCCTGGTTTTCAGCATGGTTAAAGGAGCCCTTATCACCAAGTCCTTCCAATCCCTAAGATAGCTTGGAGCAAACGGAGTAGAATAAGGAATACCAAAGCTCTTCAAATTGGCAATGTGAATATTGATCATAATGTAACTTAAAATGATCCCATAAAGCCCAAATGTTGCAGCAACAAACATAATGGGAAAACGAAGCATACGAAGAGCTATCGCCGCACTGTAGGAAGGAAGAGCAAAAGAGGAAATTGCCGTAACCGCAACAACAATAACCATGACCGGACTCACAATTCCAGCGGATACAGCGGCTTCCCCGATAACCAAGCCGCCTACGATACCAATCGTCTGCCCGATCGGTTTAGGCAACCGGATCCCGGCTTCCCGAAGCAACTCTAGGGTGAGCTCCATGACAAAAGCTTCAACCACTGCCGGAAACGGAACCCCTTCTCTCGAGCCTGCAATGGAAAAGGCAAGGTCGGACGGGATCATCCCCGGATGATAAGAAGAAAGCGCAATGTATAAAGAAGGGAGAAAGGTGGCCAAAAAAGCCGCTCCGTACCTTAACACACGCAAGGAAGAACCGATCAGCCAACGTTCATAATGATCTTCCGGCGATTGGAGACTTGAAGCAAAGGTCATGGGCATCACCAAAGCGAATGGCGAGCCATCCAGAATGAGCCCTACTCTGCCTTGAACCAGCCCCGTAGCGACCTTGTCCGGACGCTCGGTATGCTGAATTTGTGGAAATGGCGAAAGAAAGCTATCCTCTATCCATTGCTCAACATACCCAGACTCTGGTACATCGTCGAGATCAATCGTATTAATCCTGCGGCGCACTTCTTCTACAAGAGCGGGATTCACGATTCCATCTATATAGCAGAGAATAAGAGATTTTTTGGAACGTCTCCCTACTTTGAAGGTCTCAAAACGCAAATTGGGGTCCCGTAGATGTCGTCGAATATGCGCAGTATTGGTACGAAGGTTTTCCGTAAAACCATCTCTGGGTCCCCGAACCAGAGCTTCCGTAACCGGTTCCTCTACCCCGCGACTTGCCCAACCTTTCCCCCCTATAATTAAAACTTCATCTGCCCCATCAACAAACAAAACAGTATCACCTGATAAAATGGCGTACATGACGTCATCTAGACTAAAGGCTTTTGAAATTTCCCCTACAGATACAACGGCGTTTTCTAGCTCCCTTAATATTATCGTTGGCGATGAGGACAGAGGACGATCTAACTGAGAAACCTGAAGCTGAATGTTTCTAATAATTTTATCGTTTATGAGGTCTTTATCTACCAAGCCATCAATGCATATGACAGCACAAGAATGATTTGTATTAGCAATCGTAAATACTCTCGTGATAAGGTCATCCGGAGAATTCATGATGTTCCGGATGTTTTCTACGTTCTGTTGAACAGAATGAAAGATTGTAATGGAAAAATCATGGGACTGGCTTACTTCCTTCCTTTGCTGCTGTATCCTTGCTCTATTTCGCCTAAATAAACCAAACATGCTTCTTTCCACCTCTTTCCCTTTCAACGATGTAAGGATATTTTTCGAGGGAAGATGGAAAATTATACTTAGAATACCTTTAACCAGCGAAGGAGAGGCGGGATCAAAATGAAAGATAACTGGGTTTCTTTTATCATTGGTTCATTTTCCGGTGCCCTACTCGCCATTCTATTTACTGCTATTCTTTCTCTATTATTGATGAAGCCACTGATTCAAATGATCCTTGGCGCGTTTATTAAGCGAATCATGAAGGACCGCTACCCTGAAAATATATGGGAAATGGTAACCGCGATGACACGTACCCCGCCCACTTCCGTGGTTGAAAACAGCTTGCGGGCTGCATCCGGTAGAATCATTGAGCGCCCTTTTGGCAGCCCTCGGAAGTTCCTTCACTTTGATGGCTTGATTTTTTCACCTGCTCAGCTGGCTACCTTGCCTGCCGCGGAAGATGCAACCGTCGAAACGCGGATTACCATTGGTCCCGCTGCCAAAAAGCCATTAACCCTCGACATTCCTCTCCTGCTCGGTGCTTGGGGGTATGGTATAGGCGTATCGGAGAAGCTAAAAATCGCAGCGGCAAAAGCAACGGCAGCTGTCGGAACAGCCACAAACGCAGGAGAAGGAGCTTTATTGCCTGAAGATCGGGAGCTTGCCAAATTCCTTATTATGCAATACAGTGCAGGCGATTGGTCTAAGGAACCAGAAAAGCTTCGACAAGCCGATGCCATAGAAATTCATATCGGGCAAGGAGCGTCTGCCGCGGCTGCTAGTATTATTCCTCCGGAATATTTAAAAGGAAAAGCTAGAAATATGCTGAATCTTAAGCCTGGAGAAAAGCTCGTTATCCCTTCCAGACATAAAGAAATTCAAAAGCCCGAAGACCTAAAGCCACTAGTGAAAAAACTGCGCAAGATAACAGAGGGGGTTCCCATCGGAGTTAAAATCTGTGCAAGTGCAAAGCTCGAGGCTGATCTTGAAGCGGCTATATACGGCGGGGTAGACTTTATCAGTATTGATGGCGGGCAGGCGGGCACAAAAGGAGGTCCTCCGATTCTTGAAGATGACTTTGGTCTGCCTACCATCTATGCGCTGTCTAGGGCGGTTCAATACCTCAAGAAAAGAGGGGTAAAAGACAAGATCTCCTTGCTCATTGGCGGAGGTTTTTCGAATCCGGGACAATGTCTAAAAGCCCTAGCTCTTGGTGCTGACGCTGTGTATTTTGGAACAGCTCCTTTATGGGCCATGACGCATGAGCAAGTGACGAAGGCGATTCCATGGGAGCCCCCTACCCAGTTGGTTTTCTATCCGGGAAGCCTGGAAGAAGAATTTGACGAAGAGAAAGCTGCCACTCACTTAGAGAATTTTTTTGATTCCTATATGGAAGAAATTACAGTGGCCATCCGTGCCCTTGGTAAAACTTCGATTCATGATGTGAATCATGAGGATCTCGTCGCTTTGGATGAAATGACGAGTAAAGTAACAAAGATACCGCTCGCTTATGAACCCTACGCGGTTGTTCAAACACCCGAGGAAAATAGTATGGAAAAGGAAAGGAAGAAGTGGCTGTTTTTTTTGAGGGACAAAAAAAAGTAGGGGTACGTCTACCCCTACTTTTTTACTTTAGAAACGTAAATCCTGAAACAGAAGAATCCAGCGTCTTAAACGTAAACCCTTCTTGCTTCAGATGCTGAATAATACTTGGCAAAGCTTTTACCGTATTGGTCTTCGCTGCCGTATCATGGGCGAGCACGACGATTTCTTTTTTTCCTTTTGCTCCATTCACTACCCGCTGAAGGGCACTCTCTGCCGTATAGCCAGTTGGAGATGCATCTCCCACACTGACATTCCAATCGTAGTAGGTATACCCACGCTTAACGGACTCTTTCACGAGATCATGCATAATCCACTGATCTTTCCCGTATAACTTAGGGTCTTGAGCAGGCTTGCTTACGCCATTATTGCTTCCTCCAGGAAAACGGAACACAGTGGGCTTGATACCCGTTGCCCGTTGGATTTCCTTATTCCCTGCTTCTAAGTCCTGGAAAAAAGCTTCAACATTGCGATAGATCTTATTATAGTCATGAGAGAACGTATGCCCAGCCATGATATGTCCTTCTGCCACAGCTCGCTTCAGTACCCGTTCATGCCCTTTAATATTTTTGCCAATCACGAAGAAGGTTGCTTTTACTTGATGCTCCTTTAAGATATCTAGCACCTGACCGGTTAAAGAGGAGGGCCCATCATCAAAGGTTAGATAAGCTACCTTCCCAGCAATGGGCAACGCCTGCTTCGGGACGGGCTTGGGCTGTGGCGAAGGCTGCGGAACAGGTAGCTTGACTTGAATCTCTAACCCTTCTTTTATGATCACCACGGTATGGTCTATGGTTTGCTGTGTACTTTTTTCGATCCAGGTAATAAAGTTGGCTGGCAGATAGGATACTCCGTTTCGAGTGAAGGGATCAATGGTTGGCGGCATCAAGACATCATTGACCCAAACCGGCATAGGAGATACCGTAGTGTCCAGTACGATTCGTTTTTCTGGCTTCTCAGCATAAATCTTTCGTTCAGCAGCGTCATAGCTGACTACATAGCCTAATTCGGTAAGTACGGCCCGTAGGGGAATAAAGCTCTTCTGGTTATGGACAACCCCCCCGTCTAAAACCACTTTTTTCACTGGAACAGGTTCAAGACCGGCCGCA
>JBEQAI010000042.1:0-14597 GCA_041640415.1 Ammoniphilus sp.
GCTTCGCGAGTGCTACGGGACTTTGGGGAGTTATTGCTGACTGTGTCGCTTCCAGATACACCTTTAAGTGTCGCCAACGGATTTATGCTCATAGTCGTCATGTATGCCAGTTACCTGGGAATCCAGACGATTACCAAATCAGCAGAAATATTGATCGTCGTGATTGCTTTTTATTTTATAGGCGGATTCACACTTGTTTTCTTTTCCGATATCTTGAACCCTAAGAACCTTTTGCCCATCTTTGAACAAGGTTTTCAACCCATTCTCCAATCCGTTTTTCCAACGATGCTGACTTTTCCTTTTGGGGAGATGGTTGTTTTTCTGATGATCCTTCCTTTGCTGACTGATCGAAAATATAGAATGAAAGCTGGGATAGTAGGAATGTTGGTTGCAGGGATTCTGCTGACGGTCACGACGGTCATTGATATCGCTGTGCTGGGATTATATAGGGCCTCAAATGCGGTATTTCCTCTGCTATTGACAGCAGAAAAGCTGAAAGTCGGGGACTTCTGGGAGGGAATGGATGCTTTTGCTTTGTCAATGCTCATCATCTGCGGTTATTTCAAAATCACCATATTTTTTTATGCCTCAGTAGCAGCTGGTACAGATGTGCTAGGGCTAAAAAAAGGGAGAATACTCATTGTTCCCATGGGACTTGCAGTATTACTTACTTCCATCTTCATGGCCTCCAGCTTTGTAGAGCACATCGAAACAGGTTTGGAAGTGGTCCCTAAGTTCTTCCACTTGCCTCTTCAAATAGGAATCCCCTTATTGACCGTACTAGGAATCTGGATAAGGAAAAAGGTGTTAAAGCAAGCCCCATCCGGCCAAGTGATGAATAAAAGGTAAGTGTTGGGCGATATTACTGAATAGATGACATAATGTGTTAGGTGTACATAACTATGGAAAAGGCAACATTAAGCTTTTATCAGCTATTTACATTAAAAGTTCTCTTTGGGATTGCCACCGCCATGATGTTTACATTGGGCGGAGATGCCAAACAAGCTTCCTGGATCGCCATTTTACTTGGCATGACAGGAGGATTGTTTACTTACGGCATGTACTATCACTTGTATCGCAGGTATTCGATGCAGCCTTTAACAGCGTATAGTAAAGAGATTCTTGGAAAACCGATTGGATCGGTCATCGGTTTGGCTTACATTGCTTTTTTTTTATATGGGGCGTCACGGAATGTAAGGGATGGTGTCGAGCTCGTATCCCTGTCCTATACGGAAACTCCAGGCCTTGCTTTAGGAATTATTCTAATGATAGTGGTTGTTTATGGTCTTTTTCAGGGAATCGAAGTCATCAGCAGGGTTGGTGAGTTGTACATCTTGCTATTCGGTACACTAACCGTCCTTGCCATTATTGCCTTATTCGGTTCAGGAGTGGTAATGGAAGAAAATTTGCTGCCTGTTCTTGAACCGGGGTGGAAGGCAATTTTACAAACCGTAAGAGATGAAACTTGGACATGGCCCTTTGGGGAAATGGTTTGTTTTACGATGCTGCTGCCGTACTTAAATCAGCCCAAATCTGGGCTGAAAGTGGGTATTCTTGGCATTCTCGTTACAGGGTTCTATCTGGCGCTGGTACATGGCCTTGAAGTGGCTGTTTTAGGAGTAGATCGAACAGGTCGATCTATCTTCCCCTTTTTAGAAATGTCTCAAAAAATAAACGTGGGAGATGTGATCCAGCGATTAGATGCTTTTGTGATGGTTACCCTTATCATAAATGTATTTTTCAAGATTAGTATTTATCTGTACGCTGCGGTGATTGCAGCTACCGATTTGTTCACAGTAACCCAAAATAAGGTGATACTCCCCATGGGGGCTATTGTTCTAGCGACTTCGATTCTCTTTACGGGCAGTATCGTAGGACATGTGGTTCAAGGAAGCTTTGTTCTTAAGAATATATTTCCGATATTTGGTGCGTACATTCCGCTGCTTTTATGGGTGGGATCCTTTATACGAAAAAAGAAGGGCTCTTGAGAGCCCTTACCCCTTAAACTTTCTTAATCTATACTGCAGGCTTTGGCGGCTCATCCCTAGCTGAATGGCCGCTTTAGAAATATTCCCGTTGTACTCTTGCAGTACTTTCTGGATATAGAACTTCTCGAATTCTTCGACCTGGCTTTTTAAATCCCGTTGATAGTTAGTCGGCTCCCAGGAAAGAGCGGAAGCCACTGGTTCTATGCTCTTCGCTTTTCGACGAAGATGGTGGATGGGCAGATGCTCATATTCAATGTGAGTGCCCTCTCCTATGAGATTCATCGCTCCCTCGATCATATGCTGGAGTTCCCGCACATTTCCGGGCCAATCGTGTTCCATAAAAAACTGATAAACCTCCCGGCTAATGCCTTCTACCTCCAATTGGAAAAGACGATTGTATTTCTCAATAAAATGATCAACAAGCAAAAAGATATCTTCTCTTCGATCGCGTAGGGGCGGAATGAATAAAGTCACAACCCCTAAGCGATAAAACAAGTCCTTGCGCATGCGTTGATTCGAAATGGCTTCGATCGGATCTTCATTGACGGCAGCAAGAATTCGAACATCAATTTTTCGATCACGAGTGTCCCCGATTCTTCGAATGACTTTTTCTTGCAACGCATGTAGTAGCTTCGCTTGAAGAGGGAGACTAAGGGAATTCATCTCATCAAGAAACAAGGTTCCCGATTCGGCTTGTTCAAATAAGCCTGGTCTTTCAATGGCACCGGTGAATGCACCCTTCATGGTTCCAAACAGGAGACCTTCAATTAGAGTATCGGGCAGGGCTGCACAGTTTTGGGATAGAAAAGGAGAGGCTGACCGTATACTTGCATAGTGAATGCTCTGGGCAAACAGTTCTTTTCCTGTACCTGTTTCCCCTACGATAAGGACGGAAGAGGAGGTACGGGCCGCTCTTTTTGCATTTTGGATTACTTCCTGAATGGCTTGGCTTTTACCGATAATGCTATCAAAGGTATACTTGATCGTTCCTTTATCAAACAGGTTTTCTCGAATCATCCGCTCTACCTTGGTCACATCATTGGCAATTTCAATGGCGCCATAGATGTTCCCTTCTCTCAAAATTGGAAACGTATGATTGATGGTTGTAATCTCTTTTCCCTTGGCATTGAGGTAGGTTTGCCTGACGTTTTTTACGGAGATTCCTTTGCGTAACGCTTGTAATAGCGTGCTGTCTTGGTCACTAGGAAATTGGAACACATCGAGGATGTTTTTATTTAAGACATCTTCTTTTTTCATGGCTTCGATTTCCGCCATTTTTCGATTATAAAAAATGGAGTTTCCTTGTTCGTCTACCACATGAACTCCTTCACCGATTTCATCGAGGATCTCTTCTAATATAAGTTCCCTGTCCAAGCTGATCCCACCTTTCTTCTATAAAGGATTCTATCATGAAATGGATAAGTGCAAAAGATGTTTGCTTCGATTGCGCAAAAAAATATGGCATAGCTAAATGATTTTGCAGTTGAGAGCTTGTGATTTCCTGTAGGGAGCAAAAGTTTAGGCTGGCATATAAATTGCATAAGTAAAAAGAGAGAACAATAAGTTTGGGCAAAGCTCTTATAAAAGGAGGCTTTTTACATGGATACAAGATATATCATTGAGAAAACAGAGAAGTTTGGAGCGAGAAATTATCATCCCCTACCTATCGTAATTTCTAAAGCAGAGGGAGTTTGGGTAGAAGATCCAGAAGGCAATCGCTACATGGATATGCTTAGCGCTTATTCTGCTTTAAACCAAGGACACCGTCATCCTAAGGTCATACAGGCATTAAAAGATCAAGCTGATCGAGTAACCTTAACTTCGCGTGCTTTTCATAACGATCGACTAGGGGAGTTTTACGAAAAGCTATCGGCTCTAACGGGCAAAGATATGATCCTTCCGATGAATACGGGAGCAGAAGCAGTAGAAACCGCGATAAAAGCGGTTCGGCGTTGGGCTTATGAGGTGAAGAAGGTGCCTGAAAATCAGGCAGAAATTATTGTATCCTCAGGTAATTTCCACGGCAGAACCATCACAGTGACCTCTTTTTCCTCAGAGGAAGCCTATAAGCGCGGGTTTGGTCCTTTTACACCAGGATTCAAAATCATTCCTTATGGCGATATTGAAGCACTCAGAGCAGCCATTACTCGAAACACGGCCGCCTTCTTGATTGAGCCAATTCAAGGAGAAGCTGGCATTATCATTCCAGAAGAAGGTTTCCTCAAGGCTGCTTACGAGCTATGCAAAGAAAATCAGGTGGTTTTCATTGCAGATGAGATTCAAACCGGGTTTGGCCGAACAGGAAAACTGTTTGCTACCGACTGGGAGGGCTTTAAGCCTGATATGTACATCATGGGTAAAGCTCTTGGTGGAGGGGTATTCCCGATCTCTGCTGTAGCTGCAAATAAGGACATTCTGGGGGTATTTGAGCCAGGATCTCATGGCTCTACTTTCGGGGGGAATCCGCTGGGCTGTGCTGTGGCCATCGCCTCCATGGAAGTTCTGGAGGAAGAAAACCTCGTGGCACGCTCACTCGAGATGGGCCAGTATTTTATGGGGAAATTAAAAGAAATTGAAAATCCAATGATTAAAGACATCCGCGGCAGAGGCTTGTTTATTGGAGTCGAGCTCCACGAAAAGGCGAGACCTTATTGTGAGCAGTTAAAGGAAAAAGGATTATTATGTAAAGAAACGCATGAAACAACGATCCGTTTTGCCCCGCCGCTTAATATTTCAAAGGAAGATCTGGATTGGGCCATCGGTCGCATAAAAGAAGTTCTTCAAGCTTAAATTCTAAATAAAAAAAGTTAATCCCGAGAGGAGAAATTAGAACATGACGACAAGAACCATACCCGCTTTTGTAAATGAGCCTTTCACCAACTTTGGTTTAGAAGAAAACAAGCAAGCGATGCAGGCTGCTCTAGCTAAAGTGAAGGCAGAATTGGGGAAAGATATTGCCCTTCATATCGGCCGCGATAAAGTCATGACAGACGATAAGATTGTTTCCATTAATCCTGGAAACGTGGATCAGGTCATTGGCCGTGTAAGCAAGGCTACTCAGGAACTGGCGGAAAGAGCGATGCAGGTGGCTTTGCATACCTTTGAGACGTGGAAGAAGGTTCCTGCAAGAGAAAGAGCAGAGTATCTATTCAAAGCGGCGGAATTGATGCGCCAACGTAAGCATGAATTTTCTGCGGTTATGATCTATGAAGCTGGGAAGAACTGGGCAGAGGCCGATGCGGATACAGCAGAAGCGATTGATTTCATGGAGTATTATGCACGGGAAATGATTCGCCTAAGTGAAACCAATACGCATCAGCCATTGGTCAAAATCCCTGGTGAAGACAATCAGCTAAGCTATATTCCGCTAGGAGTAGGAGTTGTCATTCCTCCTTGGAATTTCCCCTTGGCGATTTGTGTAGGGATGACCACGGCCGCTGTCGTTTCCGGTAATACCGTTCTTCTGAAGCCTGCTTCTACCACTCCTGTTATTGCTCATAAGTTTGTGGCCCTGATGGAGGAAGTGGGGCTGCCTGCTGGGGTGATTAACTTTATCCCTGGAAGTGGAGCTGAAGTGGGAGATTATTTAACTACACATCCGAAAACGCGTTTTATCAGCTTTACCGGGTCTAAGGAAGTGGGTCTGCGCATCAATCGATTGGCTGCACAAACAGCAGAAGGGCAAATTTGGATTAAACGAGTAATTGCAGAAATGGGCGGCAAGGACGGAGTCGTCGTCGATGAGACGGTTGATCTGGACGAAGCAGCGGACGCAATCGTGGCATCCGCTTTTGGATTCCAAGGTCAAAAATGCTCAGCGGGCTCTCGTGCAATCATCGTAGAATCGGTTTACGATCAAATCGTGGAGAAAGTTGCGGAACGTACGAAGAAGCTAGCGATTGGTTTGCCAGAGGAAAACTATCCTGCGGGTCCTGTTGTTGACAAAAACGCATATGAAAAAATCTTGGAGTATATTGAAATTGGTAAGGGTGAAGGCCGTTTGTTAGCGGGCGGTGGAAGAGCCGAGGGGAACGGCTACTATATTCAACCTACCGTGATAGCGGATGTAGCGGGTAAAGCGCGTATTATGCAAGAAGAGATCTTTGGACCTGTTCTAGCTATCGCGAAAGCGAAAGATTGGAAAGAAGCCATTGATATGTATAACGATACCGAGTTCGGTCTAACAGGATCATTCTATTCTCAGGATGAAGACCGTATAGCCTACGCTCTAGAAACGATGCATTGCGGGAACTTATATATTAACCGGAAGTGTACAGGGGCTTTAGTTGGGGTCCATCCATTTGGCGGATTTAATATGTCCGGTACGGATTCAAAGGCAGGCGGACACGACTATTTATTGCTATTTACGCAAGCGAAGCTAACTTCCAGAAAAGTAAAGTAAAGGTGTGAAGGCCAGGGAGCAAAACTCTCTGGTCTTTTCTTTGTAAGGGAAATTGATATAATAACGGTAGTGTACTGTAAGGGGGACTGAATATGGAGCAGTTAACCTTGCTTTTGTTTGAGAGAGTAGGCATTCTCTTAATTCTAACGTTTATCTTGACGCGTATTCCCCTGTTTAGACAACTACTGGATCGAGAGGTCAGTTTTCAGACTTCGCTGTATTTCTCGATTATTTTTGGAACATTTGGTAGTGCTGGCATTTATGCCGGGGTGGTCGTGGGAGAAGGAGAATTTAATTCTTCCTTTTGGCTCACTTCGCTAGAAGCGAATGAAGGACTAGCTCATTCGGCTTTGGTGGGGGTGGTCATTGGAGGGTTATTAGGAGGACCTGTTGTAGGGGTTGGAGCGGGGCTGATTACCGGCATTCATCTTTACAGTCTGGGTGGATTTACCGCATTAGCCCATGGTCTTTCCGCGCCGATCACAGGATTATGTGCAGGCTGGATTGCCCGATTTTTTTCGCATGAGCGGGTCATTACACCATCCAAAGCCTTGTTTATTGGGATGTTTGCTCCTATTCTCTTAATGGGTCTTATTCTTATTTTTTCTACCCCACCAAGAGAAGCAATTGAAATCGTTAACACCATTGGTATTCCTATGGTCTTAACGAATAGTGTGTCGATCGCGATCTTTACCACGATGATTCGAGTGGCTCTCAATGAAGAGGAGCGTGCAGCTGCCTTCGAAACGCAGCGTGCTCTTAAGATTGCCGAGCTCATACTGCCTTACCTGAAAAAAGGATTGAACCCAGATACCGCCCTGCCAACCGCTCACATATTAAAGAAGGAACTAAAGGCTGAAGCGGTAGCCGTAACCGATACGGAACATATTCTCGCTCATATTGGCATTGCCTCCAATCACCATTTGCCGGGTGAAAAAATTCAAACGGAAATGACTCGGACGGCCATCCGCTCCGGAGAGGTACAGATTGCCTACCACCGAAATCAAATTCAATGCCGTGATCCCAAGTGTCCGCTGGGCGCGTCCATTAAGGTTCCGATCGTTCAAGCAGGAAGAGTAACCGGGCTAATTGCCCTTTATTTTAAGCGGCCTCAACAGATTACGAAAGTGGAAGAAGCCTTGGCCAGGGGTCTGGGCACATTGATATCCAATCAGCTGAATTTAGCCCTAGCGGAAAATATGGCGAATCTGATGAAGGATGCCGAGCTGCGCATCCTGCAAGCCCAAATCAATCCACACTTCATGTTCAACACCTTAAATTCGATTAATACGCTGATCCGGCTGGATCCTCAATTGGCGCGACACGTGACGGTCCAGTTAGGAACCTTTATGCGGCTCAATCTTAAAATGGTTTCCTCCAAGCTCGTTCCGATTAAACAGGAGCTGAGCCATCTGCAGGCCTATCTAGAAATTATTAAGATTCGTTTTGCCGATCAGTTTTCCATTCAATGTCAAGTTGAATCCGGAATAGAGGAGGTGCTGATTCCCCCTGTCATTCTTCAACCCCTAGTTGAAAACAGTATTCACCATGGCTTGAAGGGGAAGGCCAGCGGCGGGGAGATCTTAATAGAACTCAAGCGCTCTAAAGATCAGGTTCATATCGTTATTGAGGATAATGGATCTGGTTTTTCAGAGGAGATTATAGATCAGCTTGGCCATATTCCTGTTCAGAGCGAAGAAGGAAATGGCATTGGGGTTCACAATGTAAATCAACGGCTCATCAGTTTATTTGGACCCGAATCCAGACTTTATTTCCAAAATAAAACCGATGGGGGAAGTCGCATTTCATTTTTGATTCCTTATGCTGGAACGTTAGAAGGGAAGGTAACGTAGGTGAAGATTCGTATTATCATTGCAGAAGATGAACGATTGGCACGTGAGGAGTTGAAATATCTACTCGAGCAGGAAGAGGATGTCGAAGTATTGCCGAGTGCTACTAATGGTCTGGAGCTTCTCCAGCTAGTAGAAGAGCATGAGCCGGATGTTGTTTTTCTCGATATTCATATGCCTGAAATGCAAGGCTTGCAAGCCGCGAGGATGCTGTCCTCACGAAAAAAATCCCCGTTTATCGTGTTTTCTACGGCCCATGAAGACTACGCTGTAGAAGCTTTTGACCTGGATGCAGTAGATTATCTGTTAAAGCCTTATGACCATCATCGCTTAAAGCAAACCCTGCAAAGGATCCGCAATCGGATCCGCGAAGGGGGAGTGGCTGAATCTGCGCCAAATGCAGGGCAGTCTTCAAACAAAGTAGCGAAGCTGCTTGTGGATGACGGAGAACGCCTGATTGTGGTCGATCCCGAGACGATTCTATATGCCGTTCGAGAAGAAAGGGTCATCCAAATTCATACGAAGGACCATACCTATACTTCTAAAATGACGTTACAGCAGCTGGAAGAAAAGCTAAACTCGTATTCCTTCTATCGGACTCATCGCAGCTTTTTGGTCAATATGAACGTGGTGCTGGAGTTGATTCCATGGTTCAATGGGACCTATAATTTGATTCTTAAGGATGGGAAGCGGACGCAGATTCCCGTTTCACGCTCTTCTGCTAAAGAGTTGCTTCAACGATTACAAAGCTAGCTAGCCGGATAAGGCTGGCTTTTTGCTTTTCGCAAGCTGGTTATTACCTTTTACACCAATAACGATAAAATCTGAAAGTTTGGATATATAATAAAGATTAAAGGACGTGGATGGGAGGAAAAGAGATGAGTCAATCCGAAGAGAAAAAAATGGATACCCGTTATACGGATGTGGTGCAGTCTTCCGAGTTCAAGAAGCTGTTAAAAAGCAAAAAAGCGTTTATCATACCTGTGACGATTTTCTTTTTTCTATTTTATTTTAGTTTACCCCTGATGACTTCGTATACGACGGTGCTTAACCAGCCAGCATTCGGACCGGTGACATGGGCTTGGGTATTTGCTTTTGCTCAATTTATCATGACTTGGACGCTATGTTTCTTATATTCCAAACGGGCCAATAAGTTTGACGAAAAGGCAAGGAAAATCTTGTCTAGCCTACATGAAGAGAGGCCATAAGATGGTATAATGGGAATAGCTCGCTTTAGGAGATGGGATTTCCATGAATATATCAGGCGTCATCTTTTTTCTTGCTATCTTGGTAGGTACACTAGCGATTACGTACTCTGCGGTAAAAAGAACGACGAATACGAATGAATATTATGTAGCGGGCAACCGATTGACGGGAACGCAAAATGGACTAGCCATTGCTGGAGACTATATGAGTGCGGCCTCTTTTTTAGGGATTAGCGGAACGATTGCCCTCTATGGCTTTGATGGCTTTTTGTATTCAGTCGGTTTCTTAGTCTCATACTTGGTCTTATTGTTGATTGTTGCAGAACCGTTGCATAATCTAGGAAAGTTTACGTTAGCGGATACGATTGCGGTGCGATTCGATCACCGCTGGCTTCGGGGAACCGTCGCCTTTAATACCATTGTGATTTCGATCTTCTACATGATCGCGCAGTTGGTGGGGGCGGGAGCCGTCATTCATTTGCTGCTCAATTTGGATGTTTCTTTCTCGATTTTTATTGCTGGATTATTAATGGTCATTTATGTTGTATTTGGTGGGATGATCGCTACCTCTTGGGTACAAATCATTAAGACCATCCTTCTTTTGTCTACAACGGTTATTATTAGCATGATCGTCCTTTCTCGATTCCACTGGAATGTGTTTGAGATGTTTACCCATGTAACTACGGCAACGCCGCTAGGCGAGCAGTTCCTGATTCCGGGCAATGAGCTGACAAGCCCCATCGAGACGTTTTCCTTTCATTTGGCGTTAGTCCTGGGTGCCGCAGGCTTGCCGCATATCATCACCCGTCTATTTACTGTGAAGGATGCGATCTCGATTCGTAGGTCGGTAATTACGGCAACCGGGGTAGTTGGAATCTTTTACTTTATGACGATTTTTCTTGGCTTTGGTGCTGCTGCTTTTGTAAGATCAGAGAAAATGGAAGGGGGAAATTTAGCCGTTCCTCTTCTTGCGAATGCACTCGGTGGAGAGTTTCTGATGGCCTTTGTGTCCGCTGTTGCTTTTACGACGATCCTCGCAGTCGTTACGGGGCTTGCTTTATCGGCTTCTTCCGCCTTTGCCCACGACTTTTACAGTACGCTCATTCGAAAAGGACAAGCCTCCGACGAAGAGCAGATGGTCGTAGCAAAAGGATCCGCAGCAGCCGTGGGGCTCGTCTCTATTTTCCTCGCCTTAACCGTTCAAAAGTGGAATGTGGCTTTTCTTGTCTCGCTAGCTTTTGCGGTAGCCGCATCGGCTAATCTTCCATTGATTTTATTGACTTTATTCTGGCGCCAATTCAACCCTATTGGGGCAATATCCGGCATTATGACAGGACTCCTCTCTTCCATCATCCTCGTCATGTTGAGCCCGAATGTAATGGATCCGGTTTCTGGCCTTATCCGGATGGAGGCCATATTTCCGCTAAAAAACCCAGGTGTCGTAACCATCCCGCTTGGGTTTCTAGGAGCTTATCTAGGAACGATTCTATCAAGGAGATGGCAGCAGAAGGACAAGTATGATGAACTGCTATTCCGGGCGCACACGGGAGCGGTATTGGAGGAGAAAAACGGGTAATAATTAATAAAAAAATTTTTTTTAGAAAATGATTTAAAAAATCTATAGAATAACCGATAACATAGTTAGAAGGTTAGAAGGCTTCTATGTAGATGTTACAACCTGTACTGAACAGACCTTCATTACCAAGGATGGTAAAATTCATCATACTCAAGGAGGAAATTGAAGATGAAGGCAAAAGTATTTATGTTCGTGTTGTATGCAACTATGTTTGTGCTGGCTTCTGCTTCAGCTTGGAAGGTTACCTAGAAGGAAGTCCATTAGAGTATTCCTACAAGTTTGGAGAGGTGAGGTCATGGCCTATCGGGTTGGAAGAAAAAAAGACTAGAACATAAACTAAGCCGGGGATTCCCGGCTTAGTTTTCATATTGGAGGATGCTTGTATATGCTAGTAGATAGCCTTGTGATTGGATTTCTCGTGGGAAAACTAAGGGGAGGGCGGTTCACAAACTTAATTCACGTAAAGATTATTTCTCCCTGGTTAGTTCTTGCAGCATTCTCTATGCAATACGTTGCTATGTTTATTTTCCCGCAGCTGGTACAACAAGCCATATTTATTAGCTATGTTTGCCTAATGCTGTTTTGCTTTCTGAACCGCCAGAATTACGGATTTTATTTTATGTTTGCAGGTATTTTGTTAAATGTTATTGTAATGTTTGCCAACGAGGGCAGAATGCCTGTTGAAGGAAAGGCAGCACAGAGCTTATCTCCCCAAGACTATCCGGCGCTAGAAGCGGGTGTATATGGTAAGCACGTATTGATGTCTGACCAGACAAAATTAAATTTTTTAGGAGATATTTTTTATTTAAAATCCCCATATCCTCACCCTACCATTGTAAGCTTAGGTGATATAATATTTAGTATAGGAGTAATTCTATTCATTTATAAAATGATGAGGAATAGGAATAGCATATCACAAGATGGCAGGGGAGTTCATGTTAAGGTTTAGTAGAGATTTAATTAAAAACTTATATATATTTTCCTGTTTTATTGCATTTATTGTTTTGTTCTACCTTTATTTTGCTCCTCTTCAATACGAACAGTTAGTAGGCACGGTCTTATTTTCTATTCTTGCAGCACTCTTCGACTGGAAAGCCATTACAATGCCTTCTGGTGAAGAATTCTCTTTAGTCACCCCTATTTTATTCGCTGCTGGGGTTGTATCAGGAATTCAGCCTTTGTTCTACATTGTAGCGTTAATGTTTGTTTTTGTGTCATTAATTAACTTAAAGAGATGGAAGGTCATGTTGTTTAATTGCTTACAATATGGCCTATCAACTTCTTTAGGCGTCCTTTCGTTTCAATTGGTAGGGGGAAAAACGGGTGAGACCGACTTAACCAATCCCGTGCCTTATTTAGCTTTTGCCATAGCTTTTTTCTTAACCAATGCCTCGTTAGTAAGTCTGTATCTTTTAATACAAGAAGGCAGAGCGGCTGCTATGGGGATTATTGGAATATACCTAGAGAAAAATTCTCTCATGGTGTATTTCACGATGATGGCGCTAGGACTTTTATTGGCTATTGTGTATAGTGCTCAGGGATTGATCGGAGTCATAATTTTTTGTGTTATTATGTGGGGATTGGGACTTACATACCGCCAGTATTACTCCATGTATAATCATTTCCGCTCTTTATCTATTAGAGATGAGTTAACGGGACTTTACAATCATCGCTATTTTCAAGAACAGTTAGAGAAGCAGTTTCAAATTGAACAGGAAGTTTCGCTTGTTCTCATGGATTTGGATTACTTTAAGGTCTACAATGATATGTTCGGTCATCCCAAGGGAGACGAGCTATTGAAGAAGATGGCAGAAGAACTTACCGCAACTATACCAGAACAGGGAATTCTCTGCCGGTATGGCGGTGAAGAATTTGCGCTTATTTTACCCCATACTAGTTCAGCGCAAGCCTTAAATATTGCTGAGACCATTAGGAAGCATATTGCAAGTACTCAATTCTTTGGTATGGAACACATGCCTAATCGGAAAATAACGGTGTCCATTGGCGTGTCAAACTATCCAACGATAGCAACATCAAAAGAGAACCTAATTATGCTGGCTGATCAGGCTTTGTACAAAGTGAAATATACAAGCCGAAATAAGGTACAGCTTTATTCTTCTGTAATTGATGAATTAAGATCTAATTTTCAGTTCGGAGAAGAAGAATCGGAAATTGTCCAAACAATCAGGACATTCCTGACTATCATCAACTCTAAGGATCGATATACATATGGTCACACGGAGAGAAATATGGAATATGCAGAGGCTCTTGCTTCAAAATTAGGGTTAGGCTCTGAAGAGATTAAGTATATTCGTTATGGTGCTCTACTTCATGATATTGGTAAGGTGGAGGTGCCTACCGAAGTGTTGAATAAGAGCACACGTTTAACCGATGAGGAATGGGAGACTATTAAGATGCATGTTCTGTGGGGTGAGCAGATTGTCGAACCGATAAAAGAACTGGCTCCCTGTCTTCCAATTATCAGAAGTCATCATGAACGATTTGATGGAAAAGGTTATCCAGATAGATTAGAAGGTGCTCAAATTCCGTTATCTGCAAGAATATTAACAGTTGTCGACAGCTTTGACGCTATGACGACTAATCGACCTTATCAAAAAGTTAAGTCCATTCATGAAGCGATTGATGAGCTTCGAAGATGTGCAGGTACTCAATTTGACCCAGACTTAGTTGAGCCTTTTATAGAGGTCATACAGGAGCTGAGGCTAGATAAATCAAAGGATAGTGCATAAAACCAGACGATTTGGTCGTCTGGTTTTGTGTTATTTAATAATAACTTGACAAGCCAATCGATATCCTTCTTCGGTCGCCTCTTTTAACTTTTCTTTTTCTTTATCGTTTAGGCGGGATAAGTGAGACTGCCCATTTAATATCTTTACAACACAGCGACCACAACTACCTTTTGTACACTTATAGTCAATCGTTTTTCCTTGTTCAAGTGCAGCATCAAGAAGAGTGTAATTTTTTTGGGGGAGGATAGAATACGAGGTTTTATTTTGTGAAAAAGTAATCTCCGGTTTTGATGATGTTCTTTTGACGGAGATCGTTTCTGGAATCTTTATATTTGATAATGAAGATTGTACCTGAGCTGGCTTCAAGGAGCCAACGGTAAATGACCGCTTTTTCATATGGGGGCCTCCGGTTAAGTTTTCAATCATCATACCATGTTTGAAGTAGGGATCAAAATGAGTAAGTGGATTGAAAATATTACCTTTTTGGAGTACGATAACCACGTCATGATATGGTTCGCCATCTTAATTTTGGAAGGAAGGTTCTTGTGAATTTTGATCCCCATGTTTATCCGTATTCATCCAAGCGAAATGTGGTTTATGCTCAGAAAGGGATGGTTGCAACCTCTCAGCCGTTAGCTGCACAAGCAGGTATTGATATATTAAAGAAAGGCGGAAATGCCGTGGATGCAGCGATCGCCGTTGCAGCCTGTTTAACCGTTGTAGAACCAACCTCGAACGGAATTGGAGGGGATGCGTTTGCGATCGTATGGGTAAAGGAAAAGCTGTATGGTCTGAATGCCAGCGGTCCCGCTCCCCAAGCCATTTC
>JBEQAI010000043.1:0-14486 GCA_041640415.1 Ammoniphilus sp.
TTAGAGGAAAAATTTTGGACGAATTTCTGTAAGGCCGTCGGTAAAGAAGACTGGATCCCGCACCATCAGGCTCCAGCTCGAGCAGGTAATCCTATTTACGAGGGAATGCGTAAACTCTTCAGGAGTCGAGACTTTGAGTATTGGAGTCAGCTTTCTGTTGGATTAGATGCTTGCTTAACCCCCGTGGTCTCAACTTCAGAGGTGTTTTCTAGTGATTATGTGAGAGAGCGTAGTTTGAGAAGTGAAACATCCAGTCTCACTCCTGCCCCTAGGTTAGGTGAGCATACGAAAGAGATCCTCAGTCAATGGTTTGATCTCGATAGGGATCAAATGAAGTTGTTGTTAGAGGAGCGAGTCATTCAGAGCGTCGATTCTTAGAGAATCACGCTTTTTTGTTTTGATTAGGTGTATTATAGAATAAGAGAGAGGAGAGGATGATTCATGAGTCAACCCAAATCCCTTATTTTGTTTGATGGAGTCTGTAACTTCTGTAATAGCTCGGTCAACTTTATTATCCGCCATGACAAGGAAAAGAAATTTAGGTTTGCCCCTTTGCAATCGGAGATCGGGCAACAATATCTTGCTGCATTTTCTCTTGATTCTAAATTTGATTCCCTTGTTCTTATAGATGAGGGACGATATTATATTGAATCCGATGCTGTCTTAAGGATCTGTAAACATCTGGATGGCTTTTATAAAGCATTCTATGTTTTCATTTACTTTCCCAAGAGATGGCGTGATTTATTGTATAAATTGTTTGCTAAACGACGCTACCAGCTGTTTGGAAAACAGGAGTATTGTATGTTCCCAACCCCAGAAATAAAGGAGAGATTTATCCATAGTGAGCAAGATTGGCGCTAAACTTTCGGTTGCATGCATTACTATGTGAGGGCCACACTATAAAGGGCAAAATGGATTTATTTTTGATAGAATGTACTTAATGTAATGGAGTAGGGTTAGAGGAGGTAGACATGGATCATACGAATAAGAAAAAATCTCCTGGTGGTTGGAAATCGTTTGGCGGGATATTTGCTTTCCTTGTATTGTTCGGAGGAAAGCTGTTGCCGCTGCTTAAATTAGGGAAATTCGGGGGAACGATATGGAGCATGGCTCTTATGATCGGGGCTTATGCCGTTATTTATCCCTGGACCTTTGCTCTAGGTATTGTGGTTATGATTTTTATTCATGAAATGGGACATGTGCTGGCCGCCAAGCGAAAAGGCATTCCCGTAACAGCTCCTGCGTTTATTCCTTTTGTTGGAGCGCTAATTACGCTAAAAAAACAACCGGTGGATGCAGAGACAGAAGCGTACCTCGCTTTTGGCGGTCCTTTGGTTGGGACACTTGGTGCCTTAGGTGCATTGGCGCTAGGAACCATGCTCGACTCTCCGGCCATCATATCGGTAGCACAAGTTGGATTTTTTCTTAATTTGATTAACTTGATACCGGTTCATCCCTTGGATGGAGGAAGAATTGTCACCGCGATTTCACGCTGGTTTTGGGTGATTGGTCTGGTTGGGGGCCTTATCGTAATTATTTATTTTAAGGCTATTATTTTTCTTATCTTCTGGGCGATGTTTGCATGGGAGCTCTATAAAAAATATGTAAGGAAAGATTATGAAAAAGAAAAGAGAATGGAGGCCAAAGTAACGGTGTCTGTTCCCCTTGACCGATTTGAGGCCTACGGCATGCCCATTCCTGCCGAATCCCATCAGAGAGAACTGAGCTTTCGTCAAGCTTGTGACCTTCAGATGCGTGAAGAGTTCTGCCACGTCTATTATCCTGGGGTTGGTCGAATGGCTTCGATCCCTTTCGAACATGGGTTGGTGGAAAAAGCGCGCTTACTGGGGACAAAAGTGGAAGATGGAAATCTATCCATGACGGTTCAATTATCTTATTTGGCTTACCCTGAAACACAATCTCCTATGATTCAAGATGAAGCCTACTACCAGGTATCCAGTCGCACCCGCTGGACCTACGGAGTAGCTTACATTGGACTAGCTGTTTTCCTAGGGTGGATGATGATGGTTACGTATTCGCTGTTTACTCCGCCGCCGTTGGTGGGGTAGACGGGGAGGATGAGGGCATGATCTTGGCGAAAGCGAGAGATGGTGCCCTCAAAGCAGTCGTATGAGGGCATGACAGTTTCCTCCGATTCCCCATCTAAGGCTCCACTACAAAGGTATTGTTACTCTGCCAGCTTCCACCTACAGATAATCGTTGCAGCCGTTCCATAATCTGAGAAGCTATTACTTCGTTTGCGTGCCATACAGCTCCCTGATCAATATGCATAGGAATGAATCGTGGCAGGATCTGATCATCGCTCAGAGTCACCTGAAGGATTCCGGACTGACGTCCTTCCGCCGTACGACTCGTGGTAAACACAAAATTCCCTAAGCTGTAGGCAATGAGCTTACCCTTGTACCATTCCAAGCCTTGCAGAACATGGGGATGACTGCCGATAACCAGATCTGCTCCGAGATCGATTAGACCATGGGCGAGTTGAACTTGATACGGTAAAGGCTTTTCAGCTAATTCCTGACCCCAGTGAAGGTAGACGATGGTATAGTCATTTTGATTCACATAAGGCTTTACGCTGCGATAAACGAGCTCTGGATCATAGGCACTAGACATGCCAGGATGGTTGTGACCAGCATGCCAGCTGGCTTCCGCTAAAACTCGGCTAAAACCAAAGATCGCGATCTTCTTTCCTTTCACCTCTAGCTCCACTGGAGCGTAAGCTTCCTCTTGATTTTTTCCTCCTCCAACATAGCGAACGCCCGCGTTCTTCAGGTGCTCTAGCGTATCAAGGAAAGCCTCAGGACCATAATCCAATGCATGGTTGTTTGCCACTGTAACCACATCGACTCCTGCTTTTTTCAGTGCCTCAGCCATCATGGGATCACTGCGGAAGGTGTATTCCTTTTGCTTGGCATCCCCTCGGGTGCTGATCGCTGTTTCTACGTTTAGCATGGAAAGGTCGCTCTCTTGAAAAATGGGCCCAGCATCTGTAAAAGGATAATCAGGACCTTTTACCTTTACAATATCGGCAACCCGGCCCGCCATCATGGAATCCCCTGCAAAAGAAAGGATGATTGGGGAAGATGGAGGCAAAGGGAGTGTGGCTGTGGGTTGGCTAGACTCGCCCATATCTTTTTCAGAAACGGTACCTTCCTCTGCAACTAGTCTTTCTTCCACGATAGGATGTTCTTGTTCAGGTGAAGACTCTTGCTTAGCACAGCCTGCTATAAAGACGATAAGTAGGGAGAAGATTTTTAAAAGTTTGTTCATGCGAACCTCCGATGTTACATGCTGTTACTATTATGGAACAACGGTTATCGTCTCGTAAATACGTAATTTTGATCGCATGGACAATAAAAGAAGGATGGAGCTTTTGTGAGCCCATCCTTTACTCAATCAAGACGCAATATTCTTATTGCTGCCGAATTGCGCAACCCTTTTATTGTTGGTTGCAATAATCCAGATCGCTGTGAAGCCGATCGCCATGGCAATAAATGTACCAATATTAAAGATTCCCTTTTGAGAATACCAAACAATCGAATAACCGACGGAACCAAGCAAGAGAGCATAATAGGTGAAAGGCAAGAGCGTTTTGCGGATTACATCCCCTTCTCGCCCAACGAGACCAACTACAGCTGATGCAGCTACGACGTTATGCACACAAATCATATTTCCAGCTGCTCCACCGATAGCCTGAAGGGCAACCATCCAAGTTGGATCAACCCCGATGCGCTCACCTACACCAAATTGGAAAAGTGAAAACATCATGTTACTAACGGTATTACTTCCAGCAACAAAGGCGCCTAAACCACCAATGAATGGAGCAAAGATTGGCCAAGCTGATCCGGCTAAGGCAGCTACTCCATCGGCGAGAGCGATTGGCATTCTAGCAAACTCAGCAGCACCGCCACCTGTGTTGATAAATACTTGTACCATAGGAACTGTGAAAATAAGGGCTACAGATGCGGATAACGTTGTTTTGAAAGCACCCGAGACGGCACGTCCGTAAGCTCCTCCACTCATTTGATGCAATAGGAAGGTAATAAGGGAGACAACAATAAAGATCGTTCCAGGCAAATACAATGGTTGGAAGCTAGAGCTGATTTCAGTTCCAAATAGATTTGGAAATTTTACGGTCCAAGATCTTAATAAATCCATGAAAGGTAACGCTTTCAAACGCGTAAGAACAAGGAATAAACCAACAAGGATATACGGTGCCCATGCCTTAATCATGCTGATATCGCCATTGCGCGCTGCAACATCCTTGATTTCAATCTTTCCATTCCATGACGCATCCCAATTTTCTTTCTTATCGAAGTCCCACATCTCATTTTTAGCAGGCATAAGGAATCCGTTCTTAGCCGCTGTGATTACAATGGCAAGTCCTACTAAACCACCAATCATAGATGGGAATTCAGGTCCAAGGAAAACGGCTACTAAGTAATAAGGAATGGTCATGGCAAACGCGGAGAATAAAGCGAATTTCCATACTTTCAAGCCTTCACTGAAGCTCTTGTTTTTCCCGTAGAATCTGGTGAGGAAAGCTACTACGATTAATGGTACTAAGGTTCCGCCAATCGCATGGAGGAGAGCAACCTTGGCTCCGATCATATTGAGGAATTGACTCCAATCCGCATAGCCAAGATTGGCCGCGAATGCTTTAATAGCTTCATCCGAGCCTATACCGCTGTTGATTCCAACAAGAACAGGTGTACCTACTGCACCGAATGAAACCGGGGTACTCTGAATAATCATTCCTGCCATAACAGCCGCCATTGCAGGGAAGCCTAGACCTACCATTAGAGGAACGGCGACAGCTGCAGGTGTGCCAAATCCGGCAGCCCCTTCAATAAAGGAGCCAAACAACCAAGCGATAATGATCACTTGAATCCGACGGTCAGGGGTAATGTCAGTAAATCCCTGGCGAATGGTCCGCAAGCCACCACTTTCTTGTAGCGTATTTAAAAGTAAGATCGCTCCAAAAATAATATATAGTAGCGTTCCAGCCGTAACTAAGCCGTTTACAGATGCGGCAGCAACTTGGGCGCCCGGCACCTTCCAGACAAAAAGAGCAAGACCCGCAGCAACAAAATAACAGATGGGCATAGCTCGGCTGGCTGGCCAGCGCAAGACGACAAGAAACAAGGCGACGGACAGAATAGGAAGTAAAGATAAGATAGCTAAAACTCCAGTACTCAAAATAAATCCCCCCTTAAAGATTTCCCCCATGATCCAGAAAACGCTTACAACATCTGTATGTTTTTAGCAGATAAGAATTAGTGAAGTATTTAGAATTCTTTATCTGCATAAGGTGGGCAACTTGGCTGATAGGATCCAGCTAAGTCCCTTCATCATGTTGTAGTGAGATCATCAGATGACCTTATTATAGAAAGATGAGGGTAGTTTGACAAGTAGTATTTTCTAATTTTTTTCTAAACGAACTAACTAGAGGATGAATGCCCCCAGTTAGCTCCTGTTTAGAACTACTTCGACCTTGGATAAATGATCTTTCATCACGGTAATTCCGGCTTCCGCATTCTGAGCAATGATACATTCCAGCATTTGCTGGTGCTCCTCGAAAAGGCGGTCTGCGGTTTCTTTTCGGCTATAGAGCCAAAGGTTTCGAGTATCGCGGATGGTACGACTCATCACGGTAGATATGCTTTCCATCATGGCAAGCAAAAAAGGATTTTGTGTTGCTTTGGCAATGGCCAGGTGAAAGTTCACATCATAAACCTGACTGATTTCTTCATTTCCGATTGCATCTCTCATTAAGTTGAGGATTCGCTCAAGCTCTTGCATATCAGATTCTGTTCGCAATTTGGAGGCAAGTTCAATACAGCCGACTTCCACAATTTTTCTTACTTGCAGAAGCTGGGTCAGCTCTAACGGGTTGTCTACTGGTAGGTCTTGAAAAGTAGATATGCTGGAGATGGCATTAGTAACGTAGGTTCCACCTCCTTGGCGAGACTCTATCAAACCTTTGGCCTTGAGTTGACTTAGGGCTTCTCGGATAGTTGATCGGCCCACATGATACTCTTTCGCTAGACTTTCAATGGAGTCTAGTTTATCTCCGGGTTTTATTAGTCCAGACTCGATGAGTCGCTGCAATTCCTCAGCAATGATTTCATAGCTCTTTTTGGTTAGGCTCATAAGTTCCTCCGCTTTAGTCGCGATGTGTATAAAAATACTCTACACAATTTTACAGGTATATGATAGAGTATATTTATCAAAAGTCATCAGATGACCTGTTAACATGGTGAGAAACGGGAGGGCGAGTTATGATTAGTCCACAATTAAAAAATCAATTTATCGCGATCGTAGGAAGTAAGTATTACATGGATAGTCCAAATGAATTGTATGCGTATTCATATGATGCTACTCCAATCTATCAATCGATGCCAGATGCTGTCATCATGCCTGAGACTACACAGGAAGTATCCGACATTCTTAAGCTGGCTAATGAACATTTGATCCCGATCGTTCCAAGAGGCTCAGGTACAAACTTGGCAGGGGGAACAATACCCGTCCAAGGCGGAATCGTGCTGAATATGAATCGTTTTAATAAGATCTACGAGATTGATCAACGGAACCTAACCGCGACAATGGGGACTGGAGTGGTGACCGCGGATTTGCATAAAGCAGTTGAAGCCGTAGGTCTATTTTATCCTCCAGATCCAGGAAGTATGAGGATATCCACAGTAGGCGGCAACATGGCTCAATGTGCAGGGGGAATGCGCGGCTTAAAATATGGGGTGACAAAAGACTATATAATGGGTCTTGAGTATGTTCTGCCAAGTGGCGAAATTCTGCGCTGCGGCGGAAAAAATGTAAAGGATGTCGCGGGCTATGATATGACACGTCTCATGGTAGGATCGGAAGGAACCTTGGGGGTAGTAACGGAAATAACCGTTAAATTGGTCCCTCTTCCGGAAACAAAGCGAACTTTGGTCGCTTATTATCGGAATCTTGTAGATGCAGCGCGTACGGTAGAGAAGGTCATTTCATCGAAAATCATTCCTGCCACTATGGAGTTTATGGATCAATCGACCATGAAGGTAGTTGATGATTTCGCGAAGTTAGGGCTCCCCTTAGAGATGAAGTCGATGCTTCTTATCGAGCAGGATGGAAGCTTGGATCAGGTGCTAAAAGACATTGAGAAAATCGCTGAAATTGCTCGCCAGGAAGGAGCAGCTCTGGTAGAGGTAGCTGGAACGTTCGAAGAGGGGGCTAAATTGTTAGCGGCGAGAAGATCCGCTTTGGCAGCATTGTCCCGTTTGCGGCCGACGACGATTCTTGAGGATGCGACCGTTCCGCGTTCCCGTTTAGCGGAGATTGTAGAAGTGGTAGAACAAGTCGCGGTGAAGTACAATTTGCAGATTTGTACCTTTGGCCACGCAGGAGATGGAAATCTGCACCCTACCTGTATGACGGATGAACGGAATAAAGAAGAAATCCATCGTGTGGAGCAAGCCTTTGATGAGATATTCCGCGCTGCCATTCGAATGGGCGGAACGATCACAGGTGAGCATGGGGTGGGCATGGCGAAGATGAACTATCTTAGTCTTAAAGTAGGCGATGGTGGAGTGGAATTGATGAAGCGATTAAAAGCAGCCTTTGATCCTAACAACATTATGAATCCCGGAAAAATGTTTGCCAACAGCGAAAGACGCAGAGTGGTGGTGAAGCAGTAATGAGTACGATAACCAACCTGCCTGAACAAAAGCCTGCTTGTGAAGTCGAAGTTAAAATGGGAAATGGACTACTGGCTAAATTTAATATGGATGAAATTATGAATTGCATGCACTGTGGGTTTTGTTTGCCGGCATGTCCTACGTACCGGGAGACGGGGATGGAGTATGCAAGTCCTAGGGGCCGGATCGCTCTCATGAAGGGGGTCGCGAAAGAGCAGCTTTCCATCGATGAGGAGTTTGAGAACAACATGTACCTCTGTCTAGGATGCCGTGCTTGTGAAACCGCATGCCCAGCCGGCGTTCCCTATGGCAGCTTGGTGGAAACAGCCCGCGACGTTGTAGAAGGGCATAAGAAGCAAAAAGAGAAGCCTTCGATGATCCGAACTGTCGTATTTGAAGAGCTCTTCAGCAAGCCAAAGAGGATGAAATGGTTAGGCACCGCGTTATGGGCAGCTCAAGCGGCCGGAATGCAAAAGTTAGCAGATAAGACAGGACTTATTCAGATTTTGCCAAAGCCTATGGCAGAGATGCAAAAAGCTGTGGATACGATTGCTTCTCCGTGGGAAAGAAAGAAAAGACAATCTGTTATGAAGACCGAGCAAAAAAGATTATATAAAGTTGGTTTATTTACAGGCTGCGTAATGGACGTGATGTTCTATGAGACGAATCAAGCTACGGCTCGCCTTCTTTTAAAGGCTGGATGTGATGTCCAATTTGTAGAAAATCAATCCTGCTGTGGCGCTTTGCATGCGCACTCCGGTGAAAAAGACGGAGCCAAGGAACTGGCAAAACGCAATATCGAAGCATTTGAGAAGGCGGATGTAGATTTTATTGTAAACAACGCGGGAGGGTGCGGAGCTGCCCTAAAAGAATATCATCACTGGTTTCATGACGATCCGGAATGGAAAGAGCGAGCGAAGGTTTTTGTCGCGAAAATGCGAGACGCTAACGAGCTTCTAGCGGAATTGCCGCAAATTACCTTCAGTAAACCGCTCTCCGTACGAGTAACCTACCAAGACTCCTGCCATTTGGCCCATGGGCAAGGGGTTCGTAATCAGCCACGCCAGCTTATCCGAAGCATTCCGGGCGTGGAATATGTTGAACTGGCCAATGCGGACAGCTGTTGTGGTTCAGCAGGTATCTACAATATTACGAACTATGACATGTCCATGCAGATCTTAGATGGAAAGATGGAGCATGTGAAAGAGACGAAGGCTCATTATGTGGTTACTTCCAATCCAGGGTGCTTATTGCAGATGAAAAACGGGATTATTCGCGCGGGAATGGAAGGAAAAATGGAAGCAATCCATATCATGGATTTATTAGACAGAGCACTCTAAACAAAAGTAGAGGCCCTATTTTTCTGTGAAGACAGAATAGGGCTTCAACCATGCCCCTGTAACAAGATGGGAAAATCGCAAATTGTATGCTATAATTCTCTTCATACAAAGAAGGAAACTTGAGGTGGGCCATGAAACCACAGTTTAAAGTGCGAAAAACCTATGAAGAGGTTGCGGATTATTTGCGTGACCAGATCATTTCAGGTGTATATAAAGCCGGAGATCGTCTGCCGTCCCTCAGGGAGCTTGGTGAAATTTTAGGTGTGGGGCAATCAACGATACGAGAAGCCATCGGCTCGCTGAAGACCATGGGACTTGTGACCATTCGCCAGGGTGAGGGAACGTTTGTCACACGCTTTGAACCTGAGGAACTTAAACAAACGCTAGAATCTCTACGTCCGGTCACGAAGCAGGATATCCGTTCCCTATATGAGGTTCGTAAGATCATCGAAGCGGGGATTGTCCGGTTAGCAGCCGAAAGAAGAACCGTAGAAGATCTCCGCTTGATTGGGGAAGCCCTGGATGAAATGGAAGAAGCGCATAAAGGGGACATGAGGGAGCAAGGGGATCAAGCCGACTGGAATTTTCATTTTGCTATCGCGCAAGCTTCCCATAATGAAATGCTAGAATCCGTTATGCATTCCATTTCTGAGATGATCGAACGAACGATGAAGGCGTCGCGACAGAAGATGTATGAGGAGCTAGATGCCAATATTCTCTTGGTTGCCCACCGAGAAATTTACGAGGCGATCCGACTGCAAAACGTGGAACAAGCTCAAGAAGCGATGCTCAGACACTTGCAAGGGGTAGAGGAAATTATGCTTCAAGACTAAAAAGGTTTAAGGTGTAAACACCTTGAACCTTTTTTCCATTGTCATTTTTTGAATATTACAGTATACTTTACTCAACAGACATCTGATGACCTGAAGGGCATTAGAGACAATTTAACTTCGTTAGCAAGGGGAGGATATAACCATGAAAGTTTCCCTGTTTGTTACCTGTCTAGTCGATGGGATTTATCCTCATGTAGGGGAGGCAATGGCGAGACTGCTAGCTCGTCATGGGGTAAAGCTAGAGTTTCCTGAGGTACAGACTTGTTGTGGTCAGCCGGCGTTTAATAGCGGATACTGGGAGGATGCGCGCGGCGCAGCGATCACTTTATTGGATGCGTTTGAAGACAGTGATTTTGTTATTTCTCCTTCGGGATCTTGTGTGGGGATGATTCACCATAATTATGAGAAATTATTTGAACAAGATGACGCTTTGTTAGGAAGAGCGAAAAAGTTAGTGGATAAGACCTATGAGTTTACCCAGTTTCTTGTCCAGGTGCTTGGCTTAAAAGACTTAGGGGCGTATTTTCCACATAAAGTCACCTACCATCCTTCCTGTCACGGAACTCGCTTGCTCGGGGTAAAGAACGAACCCTTAGAGCTGCTCACGCATGTTCGCGGACTCGAATTGGTACCGCTGCCATCGGGCGAGGACTGCTGTGGCTTCGGCGGAACCTTTGCGGTGAAAATGTCAGATATCTCAGGCGCTATGGTCGAGGAAAAAGCTCAGCACGTAATGGAAACCGAGGCAGAAGTGTTGGTCGGACTGGATATGGGATGCTTAATGAACATTGGCGGTCATCTTCACTTTAAGGGAAAACCCTTGCGCGTCATGCACCTTGTTGAACTTTTATATGAAGGAGTGAAAGCGAAGGCATGAATACAGCTAAACTGACGAGTGTAAAAGATCGTGCCAAGGTGGCACTCAATGATCAATTCTTAAGAAATGCCGTTAGGTTCACAACGGAAAAACTTCGTTCAGGCCGCAAGACCGCCTCGCAAGATCAAGGGAACTGGGAGGAGTGGCGGGAACGCGGCAGACAGATTCGCTTACACACCATTGCTCATCTCGACTATTACTTGGCCCAATTCATAGAAAATGCAAGAGCCCAAGGAACACACATCCACTTTGCTTCAACTAGCGAAGAAGCGGTTGAGATCGCAATGAAAATCGCGGAAGCCAAGCAAGCGAAGTCTGTTGTGAAATCCAAATCCATGGTTTCTGAAGAAATCCATCTGAACCAAGCGCTTGAGAGTGCAGGGATTGAAGCAGTAGAAACAGATCTAGGAGAATATATTATCCAGCTAGCCGGCGAGACCCCTTCACATATCATCATACCTGCCATTCATAAGAATAAGCAGCAAGTGGCCGAACTATTTTCCAAAGAAGCAGGGCAACAGCTCCCTGCTGATACGACCATTTTAGCAGGGTTCGCAAGGGCAAAGCTTCGCGAGAAGTTCCTGGAAGCGGATATTGGTATGACCGGCTGTAATTTTGCAATCGCGGAAACAGGTTCTATTACCTTGTTCTCGAATGAAGGAAATGCACGGATGGTGAGTACGGTACCGAAAACGCAAATCACCATGATGGGAATGGAACGGATTATCCCTACGTTAGATGACCTAGAAGTAATGGCTACCCTACTGCCCCGATCAGCAACTGGACAAAAGCTAACCGTTTACATGTCCATTATTACAGGGCCAAGACGTTCGCAAGATAGCGATGGACCAGAGGAAATGCATATCATTATCTTAGACAATGGGCGATCCTTACAGTTAGGGGATCCAGAATTTCAGGAGCTGCTCAACTGCATTCGTTGCGGGGCCTGTCTAAATGCCTGTCCAGTTTATCGCCACATTGGGGGACATTCTTATGGAAAGGTTTATAGCGGACCCATTGGAGCGGTGTTGACCCCAGCCCTAAATGGCAACGTGGCAGAGTGGGATGATATCGCGAACGCCTCGACACTCTGTGGGGCTTGCTGGGAAGCTTGTCCTGTGAAAATCCCTTTACACGACATGCTGGTTTATTTGAGACGCAAAAAAGCCGATCAAGGATATACTGCCGCTTCGGAGAGAGCTGCTTTTAAAGGGTTTCGATATGTGATGTCCAACCATAAGCGCTATCGATTATCCATGAAAATGGGAGCCATTGGACAGACACCTCTAGTTAGCAACGGCGTGATCTCGGCAAAAGTAGGGCCACTTAAGGGGTGGACGTCCCACCGCTATGCACCGTCTTT
Source organism: Ammoniphilus sp. (assembly GCA_041640415.1). Classification (GTDB taxonomy): domain Bacteria; phylum Bacillota; class Bacilli; order Aneurinibacillales; family RAOX-1; genus YIM-78166. Next base: position 12,129 of record JBEQAI010000043.1, read on the forward strand.
GGCTAAACAGTCGTTTAGAGACTCCTGGAGAGCGCTTGATTTAGATGTGCAATCGGAGCTGCGTGAGATGGATCCGGATATCCAAGCGAAGATGAATCAGATCGTAGAAAGCCGGAGAAAAGGAGGAAGAACGCATGGCTAAATCATCGGGCTACTTGGCAGAACTTGAAGAAAGATCCAAGAGGAGACAAGAAGAGTTTTTAAATAATATTAGGACTCGTTTAGGACGTTCAAGCAATACTCCGGTACATCCGTTTAGAGGAGCTCCTGATTTCTGGTTAAACTATGATTTAACTCAGCAGGAACGCATTGATCTATTTATGGAAAATTGGAGAAAAGTCGGAGGGGAAGCTATTCAAGTAGGATCAATGGAGGAAGCTAAGACGTACATTTCAGATGTGACCCAGACCATGCAAGCTCGATACTTGCTTTGTTTTGATCAGCCGGAATTGGTAGAGATGAAGTTGGCTCAAACCTGTCCAGGGACGGATGTCACCTTCTGGAATCCTGATCGAGAAAGCGAACTGCTAGCTAAGGCTGCGGGTACAGACATTGGAATAGGTATCGTGGACTATGCAGTCGCACATACGGGAACCATCTTGGCCATGTCGAACCCTTATAAAGGACGAGCAATTAGCTTGCTCCCAACAGCTTTTATGGCTGTAATTAAGGCTGAAACGATAAGGACGCGCATGGGCGAAGTTCTAAAAGAAGTTCGTGGACTTCATGAAGCTGGCGAAATGCCAGCCGGTGTTCACTTCGTTACAGGTCCTAGTCGTTCCGCGGATATAGAAAATGATCTTACAATCGGCGTTCATGGTCCTGGTGTGATGTATGCTGTGGTTGTGGGATAACGTGCTACGAATAACAAAGGGTGCCCCGAAACATGTTCATGTTCAGGGCACCCTCTTCGTTATTACGCGTTATAAACTTCCATTAAGTAGGTATCGCTATCTAGCTTCTCGAATCCTTCTTCCTGCTGGCTCAACCTATTTAATTGAGTTTGTAAGGACTTAATTTGCTCTTCTAATTGCTTAATTACTTCCACCTTTACCGTTACGGTCATCTTGGATCCCTCCAGGCTCATTTATGTTATCTTTTTCTGTTCTGCTTCACCGCGTCATGGTGAATACATTTTCTAATTTATTGATAATTCTAACAAGAGGAAGAGCTTTTGTAAAGAGTAATCAATAATGTAAGCGATTACAAATTGATAGAATTTTTTGACATTTACCTAAGCTATAAGAGAAGTAGTTGTATGCGCTTGTTTAGATAAGTTATAATGTGTTTTAGCTTTTTCTTCCATAGCAAACGGGAATACTTTAATAAGGAGGTGCTGCCAATGATCTATTTAGACAATGCGGCAACAACTGCACCCTATCCGGAAGTAGCAGAAGTTATGAGATCTGTTATGGAATCGTATTATGGGAATCCTTCATCGCTGCATCATCTAGGAGTTGAGTCCGAGAAGGTATTGCAGCAATCTCGAGGTGTTGCGGCCAAGCTCTTGGGAGTTCAACCCGGTGAAATTGTTTTTACTTCAGGGGCGACCGAGAGCAATAATATAGCGATAAAAGGGATTGCTTTTCAGTATCAGAATCGCGGAAAGCATATTATTACGACGGCCATTGAACATCCTGCCGTTTTTGATGTCTGCAATCAGTTAGAGCACTTTGGCTTTGAAGTCACGATCCTTCCGGTAGATCGGAATGGAGAGATTAGTTTAGATGATCTGAAAGCCGCCATTCGGGAGGAAACCATCCTAGTTTCCATTATGCATGTCAATAATGAAGTAGGCAGTGTTCAACCTTTAAAGGAGATTGGTGCTTTATTGAGGCACTATCCAAAGCTATTTTTTCATGTGGATGCCGTTCAGGGGTATGGTAAGCTTCCCGTTGAGCCAAAAACTTGGGGAGCTGATCTTGTCTCCTTATCCGCCCATAAATTTCATGGACCCAAGGGAGCCGGATTATTATACGTAAGAAAAGGGATAGACCTCTTTCCCTTGATGGTAGGGGGAGGACAGGAAGGCGGATTCCGCTCGGGAACGGAAAACCTGGCTGGCATTGTAGGGATGGTAAAAGCCATGAGAATATCGAAGGAAAAACTTGAGGCTAGACCGGACTATGTGCGGAACCTTCGAAACCAGCTCTGGGACAGCTTGGACCAGTGGAAAGAGTGTGAGGTAAACTCCCCTAAGGAGGGAGCTCCTCATATCCTTAACTTTTCCTTGCCAGGATTGAAATCTGAGGTCCTCCTGCATGCCCTTGAGGACAAGCAGATCTGCATCTCAACCAAATCAGCATGCTCCTCGAAACTAGATAAGCCCAGTCGCGTATTACTGGCTATGCATGTAGG
>JBEQAI010000044.1:0-14473 GCA_041640415.1 Ammoniphilus sp.
GCCATCACAGCGCTTAAACCGACGGATCCGCATCCGAATACAACCATGGATGACCCGGCTTCCGGCTTTAGCTTATTCAGTACGGCTCCACAGCCCGTTTGAATCCCGCAGCCGAGCGGACCAAGAATTTCTATGGGTACATCCTTCGGCACTTTAACGATATTCCTTTGTGAAGTCACGGCATAGCGGGCAAAACTGGATTGTCCAAAAAAGCTCGAAACCTTTGTCCCATCCTCCGCAGCTAATCGATGGGTTCCGTCTGCCATGCTTCCGGCAAAATTTAGATGAAAAAACTCTTCGCACGCATAAGATCTGGCATCATAGCAGTTTTTGCATTGACCGCAGGAGTTAAAAGACAAGACGACATGATCCCCTGGCAGAATCCCGTTCACTCCTTCGCCTACGCTCTCGACGATGCCTGATCCCTCATGCCCTAAAACGATGGGAAAAGAGGTTGGAAACTTAGCATCCCTAACGACCAAATCCGTATGGCATATGCCTGAACCGGCGATTTTCACCAAAACCTCACCGGCTTTTGGCTGTTGAATCTGCAAATTCATGATTTCAAATGGTTGCCCTTTGCCTAACGTGACAGCAGCTTTTGTTAACACCATGCAGCATCTCCTTAGCTTTTAATCTTCAATCTTTTTTTCATTTTGAAAAGATGTCTTCAAAAAAATATTATTGAGTCAGCTTCAGCAATTCTTGATGGTTTTTTTCGGCCTCATCCGTCCAGAGTCCTTTTTCCTTAAAGAATTTGATGGCTCCGTCATGGTAAGGAACTGGGGGGTTTTCCATATACATCGTTTCCGGTGTCCAGGATTCAAACCAGCCGAAAGCGCGGTGCAAGGCCTCATAATTTTCCCATAGGGTTTTCACAAGCTCATATCCGACCTCTTCGGATAAATGGGTAGATGTCGCGATACCGACTGGGTATTCATAGATAACCGTATCTTCTTTAATAAAGCCGCCTTTATAGACAACAGGCTCTAGAGTAGGAATTTGCTTATCCATCTCTTCGCGAAATCCTTTCGGAAATTGATCAATCTGTTCAGGTGCAATATTACCTAAGTTTAAAGCCTTAATGCCAATCGCATCATCTGCTTCCAAGAAGGCTCCCACCGTTGGGTTACCCGTAAACACTGCATCTACGCGATTCTCGCGCAAGGCGTTCAAACCGGATCCGACATCCGTCACAGGGACTTTTTTTACATCATCCCAAGTCAACCCTACCGATTGCAGCTGCAAGTTCAAAAGAGACTGGATGATCATATCCCCGTTATATCCTGTAGCCACTCTCTTTCCCTTCAAATCGCTTAAGCTATTGATCCCGGAATCCTTCCTGACCGTATAGCCACTCATCTTCAATTTTCCGCTGATGATCAAGGCGCGAATATTCGCATTTCTTTGGAAGTCGCCTGCCCCCTCTAGGGCTAATCTCATATTCGCAGCTTCCGTAATACCCAAATTCACTTGGTTATTATTTACCAAAGACATCCATGCCGTTGTCCCCGCATAGGGCCTTACCGTAACATTGATGGAAGGATGCTTTTCGCTGACTACCCCGGCAATGGCAGACCCTGTCGTGTGGTAAAATATTCCGGGCTGATGCGTTGCGATGCTTAACTGAATGGATTGGGCAGCAGAACCTTCCTTACTGCTCGCGCTTGAATCGCTGCTACCACCGCATGCCGTTAACAATCCCATGCTTAGGACGACTAGGGAAAGGATCCCCTTTTTTATCCCTTTCTTTCTTCCTTCAAATATCATCCTTATAGCCTCCCCTATATTTCGATTAGAATGTTTCTATTTTTATTGGATCTTCTTTCATGAAGGATGAGAAGAATACTCGCTAAAACTCCCAGTCCATTAAGCAGCAGCTCCATATTGAACTGTTTCATGGGCATAAACATGATTCCTGCTATGATCATAAACAGTATTCTTTTGACTGGACTAAGGGGTCCAAATAGGTGTCCCACTAAGCTTATCGACAGGATGACGCAGGCAATGACAGAGGTAATGATTGATACAATGAGACTTATCCACTCATAATCGGCAGAAAAACTCAATAGTAGGCTCGGATCATAGACAAAAACGAACGGAACGATATAAGCTGTAATCCCCAGTTTCATAGCAACAAAACTGATTTTATGCGGGCTTTCTTTTGCTATCGGTGCTGCAGCAAAACTTGCTAAGGCAATAGGCGGCGTAAAGTTGGATACGGTGGCAAAGAAATAAACAAACATATGGGCAGCCATGGGTTGAACGCCCAAATCGATCAGCGATGGTGCAACTAAAATAGCAACAATAGAATAAGCTGCTAGTGCCGGCATCCCCATTCCTAGAATGATGCAAACCAGAGCACAAGCGACCAGCAAAGTGAATAATCCATATTGACCGAATTGAGTTAAGGCCAATACCAAGTTGAATCCTAAGCCTGTAATTCCGATAATTCCTACCATTAAACCAGCCGCAGCTAGGACAACGCCTATTTCCAGCAAAGACTTCCCCGTTTCCTCTAGGGTTTCTACAATTCTTTCTATTATATTTTTCCTAACCTCTTTTTGCAGTAAGAGAATACACAGGGCGAAACCTGTTGAATATATGCCTGCAGTAGTAGGAGGCAGCCCTTTAACGAATAAGAGATAGATCAGAAAAACAAAGATCGGTACGATAAGCCAAGCTGTCTTCCAAACCCTGGAGAATGGAGGAAGCTGTTCCTTCGGTATGCTGCCTGCTCCATTTTGTGCGGCTTTAAGGTCAACTTGTGCAAATAAGCATATATAATAGATTAAAGCGGGAACGAGCGCCGCTAGGGCTACTTCCCGGTAAGGCACATTCAAATTCTCAGCCATGACAAAAGCGACGACACCCATAATGGGAGGCATAATGGCTCCGCCTGTAGAAGAAACCGCTTCAATCGCACCTGCTTGGGCTCTGGTGTATCCCGTCTTGACCATGAGCGGGATAGTCATATTACCTGTTAGCATGACATTGGCAACGGGTCCGCCTGTTATGCTACCAACTAGGCTGGATCCCACAATGGATGCTTTCGCAGGACCACCTCTAAACCTGCCAAAACAGCTCAAAGCAATATTATTGAAGATATCCGCTCCCTTGAAGCTGAGCAGCACGGAGCCGAATAAGATAAAGGCTAATCCCATTGTTGCTGCTAATTGCAGCAGATCCAACAGGCTATTGGTATCCAAATACAAGTAATTCAACAGTTGATCATAAGAGGTTGCTTGACCTCTGAAAGCCCCTGGCATGTAAGGCGCTACAAAGGCATACATCAAAAAGATTGCTACTATGATAACAAGGGACCACCCAAACATTCGGCGCAAGGCTTCAAAAATCAATAGGATCGCGGTTGCACTCAGCAATAATCTTGAAAGTGTAATCGTACCAAAGTTTGATAGGATCTTAGGGTAGAGGATAGCTATGTACAGCCCCACCACTAAACCGAGAATAGTTAGAATCCAGTCATACCATGGGACCTTGTCCTCGTGGCGGCTTTGTCCGCTGGGTACACCAATGAAAACGCTTGCCAAAACCATGGCTAAAAACCACCCAGCATATTGTTGTCCATAAATTTCTAGTCCTAAATATTGATGCAAAGACAAAATATAGAGCAACCCTGTAATTGGAATAAGAATCAGGCCAAATCTCCAGATGCTGAGTACAGGGCCTTTCAATTGGCGATAACGAGAAATTTCGTGATTCTCCAAGGCGGACACCCCCGAATTCAAAGTAAGATCACATTATACGAATTTGTGTCTGGCTGTGTTATGTAATGTATCATCTCATCTCATCGATAACTCCCCCCGAACAATGGAATAAAGGCCATTCAACTATTTAAGAGCAACTACTTTTATTCTTTTTGAAAAAAAGTAGTTAAAAGGATAGAACGATAGCAAAACGTTTCCTTTGCATAGTTCCTCGCACCTTTTATTCATTTTGAAAATAAGATCTAAATTTATATTAGACCATTTCCAAATAGAAGTAAATACATATTTTAAAATTTTTTAACTTTTTAATGTAGTTTATATTAAGTGATAAGATATTATAATATAAATATTCAGTATAAAGAAATAGACATCAATCGATGCCTATTTTAATATCTTTTCTACTTCCCTATCGAAGTAAGAAGAAAAAATGAAAGCAGCCGCCCCAATGGATGTAGATTGTTGTAATGAATTTTCCCTTATGATGAGTACCTTTCTGTTGAGGGTGATATTCTGCAAAATGGTTTCTTTCACCTTTTCGAAGTATCCATCGTAGATTTGAATAGCCGGACCTGAAAGAATGGCGACTTCCGTTTCTAGTAAGTTGATGATATTCGAAATGCCCACTCCGTAATAATAAGCCGAACGCATCATGGCTTCACGGGTTACTCCACGGTGCTGATTCAAGTCCTCCACAAAGCGGATCGTATTCTCCCTAGCCCAGTTCAGATCCCATTTGCGGGTCATAGATTCGTTATTCAATTCGTCCAGGATGGAATATAGAGATGTATAAGCCAGCAAGCAGCCTCGCTTCCCGCATTTGCACATTTTTCCTTCTATGTTCACCACAATATGGCCAAATAAGCCGTCATTGCCATTATGAGCTCGAACCATTTCGCCATTCGAAATAACGCCGCAACCGATCCCCCAGCTGCTAATGGAACACAAAATATTCCTATAACCGGAATAATTGCCTTTATACTCCCCAAGAGCCGCCAATGTGCCTCCATTTTCAAGCATTACTTTCACAGAGAAATGCTTTTGAATCTCATTCACTATTGGGACATTCATCCAGCCAGGAGCAACAAAGGGCTCGGGATCGAGAATGATGCCACGGGAAAGATCAAGCGGACCAACCGCTCCAATCCCTATGCCCAGCAGGTCATCCTGATGAATCTGAAATTGGTCGAAAAATCGCTGAATCGCCTCTCTAATCTTGTCGATTACAACTGGAGGCGTATCGTGCTTTGTCATTGTAAAGGTAACATCATCAAGCACTTCATATTTGAGATTATGCAGACGTATTCTTGTAAACATCCTGTTAATTTGCACAGATACTATATATCCCAGCCTTTCATTTACCCGGTATAAAACAGGCGGGCGACCGCCATTGGACTCCCCGTACCCACATTCCACGATTAGCCTATCTTTATGCAGGCGACCAATAATGCGAAACAAAGTGGTCTGGTTCAGCTTCGTCATTTCTAATAAATCCAATTGCGTGATTGGACCATGCTCATGGATAAGTAAGTATACTTTTTTGAGGTTTTGATTTTTAGTAAGGTCACCTTCTAAAAACGGCTTTATCATGCGGTCACACCTCCTTAATACTCCTAAATAATTGTTTATTATTTTATCACCCGCTGGTTTGAAATGTCTATTTTATTTGCGCCGTGTAACTTATTTTAGACCGAATACTACCTATACTCTACTCCATTTTAGTTTTGAAATTAGTATTTCATTTTTGAATAATCATGTATAATAGATAATAAACTCATTTGCAAGCGCTGACATTGAAGGTAGAGAGGGATTCAATATGCACTCCACTCGTGAAATTGAAGAATTAAGAGAAACCAATAAAGATTTAAATGCTATCCTATCCTCCATCTACGATGAAATTCTAGTAGTCAATCCGGAAGGAACGATCATACGCGTTAGCGACCATTTTCTCGAAGAGTTTTGGAATGTGAAACCCCACCAGATTATCGGCCAAAACATCCTTGAGCTCGAGGAAAAAGGATTAATTAACCCCTCTGTCACTCATCAAGTCCTGGAGCATAACACGAAAATATCCATTGTACAGGAAACCTGGAATGGCCGCCGAATTCTTGCTACCGGGACCCCTATTTTTAACGAGGAAGGCGTGCTGGAGAAAATTGTCGTTGCCTCGCGGGACATTACTGAAACGTCTAAATTGAAAAACGAACTGCAACAGGTAAAAAGTAATTCGGAAAAATTAAAGAAAGAACTTGATGTTTTAGCAACCCGATTATCAAAATCGTTCGTTGTTTACAGCGATAATATGAAGGATGTCCTTAAACAAGCGGAAAAGGTCGCAAGTGCCTCCGCAACGGTACTATTGATTGGAGAATCCGGCGTCGGGAAGGAAATGGTGGCCTCCGCTATCCATCAGCTAGGAGAACGTTCCAGCCAACCTTTCATTAAGGTCAATTGTGGGGCCATTCCGGAGAAATTGCTGGAGTCCGAACTATTCGGTTATAAGAAAGGCTCCTTTACAGGAGCGGACCCCAAAGGGAAAGTGGGCTACTTCACCCAGGCCAATCATGGCATCTTATTTCTGGATGAAATATCTGAAATGCCCTTGAATTTGCAAGTCAAACTACTTCGAGTGCTCCAAGAAAGAGAAGTCACTCCCATCGGTGAGATCCATCCGATTAAAATCGACGTTCAAGTGATTGCAGCCACCAATAAAAATATAGAAGAATTGGTTCATAAAGGATTATTTCGAGAAGATCTCTACTATCGCTTGAATGTCGTACCGATTTCGATTCCTCCCCTACGAGAAAGGTCAGAAGATATTGCTTTTTTAGCCCACCATTTTATCAATAAATATAATCTTCAATTCAAACGGGAAGTAGAGTTAGCTCCCGATGCAATTGATCTTTTAAAGGTATACCCGTGGCACGGTAATGTTCGTGAACTAGAAAATGTTATTCAAAGGGTCGTGGTCACCAGTGAAGAAAAACGAATCTGTGCCCAGCTCTTGAATAAAATGATTCCCTGGAAAAAAACCACAGAGAATTCCAAGCCCATTGTCACGAATATCATGCCGCTGCAGGAAGCCTTAGATCATGTTGAAGAGCAATTAATCGTAATGGCGGTGGAACAGTATAAATCGCTCAAAATGGTCGCACAGGTCTTAGAGGTCAGTCAACCGACGATGACCCGGAAATATCAGAAAATTAAGGAAAAGATGGAGCGCCAAAGCCTACACCCTGCCGATCGCGTACAGACTCATCTTCTAGAAGAAGAATTAGATAAACAGTTAAAGTCGGTTGCAATCGTCACAGCTACCTCCATTGATGCAGCTGACGTCCAACAATTAATCGGAAATCTATCCCCTGATAATCCTTACTATCTCAGGCTGCAGAATAAGCTGACGATGATTCGGGAACTTGAAGGGAAAATTGAATGGAATTATATCTTTACCTTCGATTCTGATCGGAAAGTCATCAATCTCGTTTCGGACAAGCGACTGAAATTATATCCCGGAGAAGAATACTTTGGTCCTCCAGCAATCATGAAATGCATGTTCCAGGCCATGAAGGGGAAAGTAGGGGTTACGCCTGTATACGAAGACATCTTTGGTCAATTGAAGTCCAGTGTCGCCCCGATTAAAGATGAGTCAGGAAAGATTATCGCAATTTTAGGTTCCGACTTTAGCGCGGACTATGTTACCGCCCAAATTAATAAGCTCAAAAAGCTTTTTAAAGGAAAATAAAAGGAGGGTTCAACCAAGAACCCTCTTTCCTATTTTTTAAAACAAATCAATTTCATCTCTGTCATCTCTTCTATTGCATACTTTAGTCCTTCACGACCGATGCCGCTTTCTTTCACACCCCCATAAGGCATATGGTCCACCCGGAAGGTGGGGATATCATTGATCATGACGCCGCCCACTTCGAGCTCTTCGGCAGCTTGGAATGCGGTCATGACATCCTTGGTGTAAATCCCGGCTTGCAGCCCATAGCGGGAGTCATTGACATAGCCGATGGCCTCCTTGACGGAAGACACGGAATTAATCATGACAATCGGTGCAAACACCTCCTGGCAGGAGACCTTAGCTTGAGGATCTACATTCAGTAATACGGTAGGCTGAAGAATCGTGCCTTCCCGCTCCCCTCCTGCTGCCACCTCAGCTCCTAACTGCTTCGCTTCCTCAATCCATTGCAGGGAGCGTTCCGTATCTTGTGGACTAATCAAGGCAGATACATCGGTTTCTGGATCCATCGGACTCCCCAGCTTCAGTTTTTTCGTTTGAGCTACGAACTTTTCTACAAATGTCGTATATAGCTCTTCATGCACATAAACCCTTTGTAAGGAGATGCATACTTGTCCGGCAAAGGCAAACGCTCCAGTTACGGCCCGAGGGATCATGGCATCCACATCCGTTCCCTTGTCTACAATCAAGGCCGCATTGGAACCGAGTTCCAAGGTCACCCGTTTCAACCCTGCTTTGTTGCGTATGCCGATTCCCACTCCCGGGCTTCCTGTGAAGGTAATCACTTTTACCCGCTCATCTTGTACTAAACGGTCTCCCACAATGCTTCCGCTTCCGGTTACCACATTTAAAGCACCTGCCGGCAGCCCGGCTTGATGTAATAGCTCTGCGAGATATAAGGACGTAAGTGGGGTTTGTGTAGCTGGCTTCAGTACAATGGTATTTCCCGAAGCAATGGCTGGCCCGACTTTGTGTGCGACTAAGTTCATCGGGAAGTTAAATGGAGTGATAGCCCCCACGACCCCTATAGGCTGGCGGATGGTAAAAGCTATGCGATCTTCCCCTCCCGGTGCAGCGTCCATAGGAATGGTTTCTCCATGAATGCGCCGGGCTTCTTCCGCAGCAAATTTATAGGTCATAATCGTACGCGCGACTTCAGCCTTCGCGGTTGCCCAAGGTTTAGCAGCTTCAAGGGCAATGAGCCGCGTACATTCATCCGCCTGTTCTTCTAGCAATTGAACCAGCTTTTCTAAGATGGAAGCTCGTTGATGAGCCGGCATTTTGGCCATTACTGTTTTTGCTTTTTCTGCCGCTTCAATGGCCAAATCAACCTCTAATTCGCTGGCAAAAGCAATTTCTGCTACTTGTTCCCCATTAAAGGGACTATACAAAGGTCGATATTCTTGGGCTTCTCGCCATTCACCATTAATAAATAAATGTTTCTTCATCTGTCTCACTCCTATTTCTGTTATTTCCATAGACATCGCTATACCCACCCTCTCCATCGAATCGCCTCAGCCATCCGTCTCAGTCCGACCATATAAGCAGATAATCTCATGTCCGCCTGTTGTCGAAGGGAGGTCTGATGGATCTGGTGGAACGATTGGACCAAAATCTGTTCGAGCTTTTCTTGAACTTCTTCTTCCGACCAGTAATATCCTTGGTTGTTTTGTACCCATTCAAAATAAGAAACCACGACTCCTCCTGCGCTGGCTAATACATCGGGAACGATTAGGATTCCTCTTTCGGTCAGGATCTCTGTTGCTCCCACCGTGGTAGGCCCGTTGGCAGCCTCGACTACAATTTTGGCTTGAATATGCGGCGCATTCTCCTCGGTAATCTGGTTTTCAATGGCTGCTGGCACTAAAATATCACAAGGTTGTACGAGCAGTTCTTGATTCGTAATCCGATTCGGAAAAAGGGTAGTTACGGTACCGAAGGAGTCCCGCTTATCCAGCAAGGTATCGATATCCAGCCCTTCCGGATCATACAAGGCCCCGTAAGCATCGGCGATGCCGACTATCTTTGCTCCGGCATCATGAAGAAACTTAGCCAGAAAACTGCCTGCATTTCCAAAGCCCTGCACGATGACCCTGGCCCCTTCAACGGCAATCCCGGCGACTTTTGCCGCTTCTCGCATCACAATCGTGACTCCTCTTGCCGTCGAGGATTCCCGGCCGACTGATCCTCCAAGAACTAATGGTTTGCCCGTAATAAAGCCGGGCGAGTCAAATTCCCGAATGTGACTGTATTCATCCATCATCCATGCCATGATTTGGGAGTTGGTAAAGACATCGGGGGCGGGTATATCCTTCGTTGGTCCGACAATTTGACTAATTGCACGCACATAGCCGCGGCTCAAACGTTCCAATTCAGGAAAAGACATGGTGCGAGGATCACACTGGATTCCTCCTTTTCCACCTCCATAAGGCAGACCCGTAATCCCGCACTTCAAACTCATCCAAATGGATAAGGCTTTGACCTCCTCTTCCGTCACATCCGGATGAAACCGGATCCCGCCTTTCGTGGGTCCTACCGAATCATTGTGCTGGGCTCGATACCCGGTAAAGACGCGAACTGATCCATCGTCCATCCGAACAGGAATGCGAACGGTTAATACCCGAAGGGGCTCCTTTAGCAATTCATACGTCGCTTCATCATAATGGAGTCTCTTCAAGGCTTGTTGAATAATATTCTGGGTGGATTGAAACAAGGAAGGCGCTTCTTTAACTTTCATGAGTGAGCTCATTTTCCCGATCTCCTTTAGAACATTCTAGAGTTCATCTTCTTCTACGACATCGTCACCGTAAGCCTCCAATGCCCGTTCCCGGCAATCAAGGCACTCCGAACGATTCCTTTCCCATGGCGCTAACTCAGTATTACACCCGATGCAGATATCTACAGTGTCGATCATCGATATGCCCCCTTTGACATTGTTTTTGAATTAAGCGAGTTCTTCCAATACCCCTTCAATAACATCCAGTGCTTCATTTAACTGCTCATCTGTAATGACCAAAGGTGACAGGAAGCGAAGTACATTGCCATACAGTCCCGCACTGAGGACTATGACCCCGCGACGGTAGCATTCCTGCACGATTCGAGCGGTTAATTCCTTGTTTGGCTCTTTTGTTTCGGCATCTTTAACTAACTCCACCGCACACATGGCCCCCAAGCCGCGCACGTCCCCAATGACAGGGAACTTCGCTTTCAACCTATCAAAACGGGAGCAGATGGTTTTTCCTATTGCTTGAGATCGATCGACTAATCCTTCTTCTTCTATCATCTCAATCACCTTTAACGCGGCCACACATCCCAAGGGACTGCCGCCGTAGGTTCCCCCGATCTCACCGGGAGCTGCGGAATCCATAATCTCCGCTCTTCCCGTCACAGCGCTGATTGGCAATCCGGCTGCGATCGATTTAGACATCGTCATAATGTCTGGTATCACACCCAACTGTTCCATCGCAAATAAGGATCCCGTGCGTCCGAAACCGGTTTGAATTTCATCGGCAATAAATAAAATGTCGTACTTTTCGCATATGCTTTTGACTCCTTGCACAAAACGGGAAGAAGGAACCACAAACCCGCCTTCACCTTGCACCGGTTCCATGATGATCGCCGCTACCTCTTCTGCTGGCACTTCAGATAGGAAGAATTCTTCAAGCTGACTTAGAATCACTTGATCCAACTCTTCCGGCTTGATCCCTAATGGAGCTCGATAATAGTACGGATAACGCATTTTATACGTATCGGGAGCAAACGGACCGAAGCCGAATTTATACGGCCTCACTTTACTCGTTAGAGACATCCCTAGTAAGGTTCGGCCATGAAATCCACGGTCAAAAGAAACGATAGCTTTTCTTCCTGTATATTTGCGGGCTAATTTCACCGCATTTTCTACCGCTTCAGCGCCACTATTCAGAAAGAAGGTTTTTTTCGCATGATTACCGGGCGTGATCTGGTTTAATTTCTCTGCCAACTGGATATACGGTTCATACATCATGACATTGAAACCAGGGTGAATATATTGTTGAACTTGTTGAGTGATGGCTTCTACGACTTTTGGAGGACAGTGACCCACGTTTAGCGTTCCGATCGCCCCTGCCAGGTCAATCAAGGTATTGCCATCCACATCGGTTAACAAAGCTCCCTCCCCTTTAGCAACAAAGCTTGGAACAGAATTAGACACCCCTTGCGGCACATTATTTTTGCGTCGTTCTACTAAGGAGGAGGCTTGTGGACCTGGAATCGAAGTCGAAAGTTGAATATGTTTTTTCACCGTTTTCTCCATGCTTTGATTTCTCCTTTAAATTAAAATATGAACTCTTTCATACTCGTTTCTAATTGCAAATTACATGCCAACATGGCTAGTACCATTATTCAAGGCTATCTTGGATTCTTCGAATGTTATCCCATTCAAAATTGAATACCCCCATTCATTTTTGAATGATGCATCTCTGCCATGCCTGGTTCGAGTATAATCCAATACGTGCCCACTTCTATTAGCCTTCCTAGCCTGAACAGAAGGGAAAAATAAAACCCTATCCAACACTTATGGCTGGATAGGGTTTTTATAGGCAAGTAAGAAATCACCTTTTTTCTTGGATGTGATCAAGCTTTTCCTGAATAGACTTCATCTTTTGGTCCATAGAGGAAGCCTTATCCCGTCTTTCATCAATCCGAATGATGGTATTTACGCGTAGCACTCCTTTGGTGAAGGGATGTTCGTGCATTCTTTTCGCTACGGCAAGGATGTCCTGAAGTTCTCCTTCGATAATGGTTGCCATCGGTGTTAATTGATATTTAATGGGCTCTTCCGCTGTTTCCAATATGCGCTGCACATCTGCGACATATTCGCTTACACTTGGTGACCCCGTTCCCAAAGGAATGATCGTTACTTCAACTATAGCCATGGATAGACCTCCGATTTGTTTGGAATACCTTTTTATTATTACAAAATCCTGCTACTTTTTGAACCATGAATCTGATTATATACGATGGCCAATTGCTCCATATACGCCCTGTACTCCATGTAAAAACCCAAACAAGGGATAACTCTTTGAATCCTACAACGCTTCCCTAATGACCTTTCGATAATGCTGAACCGACAACAAAGCAAAAACCGAATACAGCCCCGCGTAAAGCAGCTTCACAACAAACATAGGAATCCACAGCTCGGTGCCAAACAAAAACCAACCCGATTGGACTGCAAAATAGCCGTGAAGCAGCCCGATGCTAAGCGGAATCCCAAAGTTAAAGAGCTGCTTCCCCTGGATTCCTCGCACCAGATCCCCCTGCGTGAAACCCAGCTTTCTTAAGATGGTAAAGCTGTGCTTCTCCTCCTCGCTTTCGCTCATTTGCTTAAAGTAAAGGATACAACCTGAAGTCAATAGGAAGGTTAGCCCGAGAAAGCCAACGATAAACATAATCAATCCCATTCTCCCTTTCTGTTGCTGACTCATACTAAGCCGAGAGTAATCCTCTTCTCCGCGAAGCTGATTAAAGATACGATCCGCGTTCTCCAGCTGCCCTTGATCGTGAAGCACAATCCCAATATGATGACGATATTTCTTTTGAAGCTCAGGATCCTGCTCGTGCTTCAGCTGCTCAAACAACGCCTGATCTACGATGGCCACTGGAAGTCCCCCATTCGTGAAATACAAAGAGAGGACATGCTCCTTGCGTAAACCGAGATATTGAAGAGGAATCCCTTGAAGTTCAATGGGTCCACCATCCTTTAAGGCCATAAACTTCTGTATCAAGTCACTCGTACCGGTAAACATCACTTCTCCCTTGCCTACCTCTAGACCTTCCACCGATTCCTCAGAAATAACCGAGATCTGAAACTTCGTCGGGTCAACATTTAACCCTTCTAGCTTTGTCGTTAGAATTTGCTCTACGTTCACCGTGGCTTGCACAACCTCAATCATCGTTTCCTCATAGGTGATGCTCTGTGAGTCAAGCGCCTCTTTAAACTTTTCTGCTTGCTCCACTGTTGTCAGGGAAAAGTCGGCTGCCACATGGTTTTGCGCTGTTTTTTCAGCAGAGTAATAGGAGATATAGCTTAAAGACAGCAGTCCGATCGCTAAGGCTGACACCGTGGTGATGATGGTTAAAAGCAATGCATTGGACTTCATTCGAAACATGATGGTGGACAACGAGAGGACTTCATTCACATGTAAGTAGCCGTTTTTCTTCTTTCGTATGAGATGGAGGATAAAGCTGACCGATCCCTTATAAAAAAGGTAAGTGCCTATAATCACCGATCCTAGGATGAACACCATGGCCAAAAACAGCTCGTGCATCGCGGTGAAGCGTCCACTAAACAACTGGGAGGATACCAGATAGCCCATCGTGATTCCTGTTATCCCTAGAAGCCCTACGAGCATCTCCAGTTTAGACAGACGCTTAGCCCCTTGACCCTCCGTGGACGCTAGTATCAGAAACAGAGATAAGATGCTTTGCTTCTTGATATACCGATAATTGAGAAGAATGATAAGTAGGAATATAACCGTAAAAACGCCTAAGGTTTGTAGGAAAGCCGGAAAGGAAAAGTCAAGCGTAGCCGGCACCTCGACCTGCGTCAGGTTGAATAGAATGAGCTTCACAAAACGTGTAATGGAAAAGCCTAAAAGCACGCCAGTCCCTAAAGAACCGAAGTAGAGGACCATATTTTCCTTCGTTAACAGGCCAAACACTTTATCCTTCGTCATGCCAATGAGTTGATAGAGTCCGATCTCTTTACTGCGCCGCTTCATAAAGAGATTATTGGCATACACGACAAAGATCAGGACAATACCGACCAGGAGGATCGAGGCCGCCCGTAGGGAAGCCGCTCCTTTGATCGAGCCTTTGGCAGCATCCAGAGCAGGATCATACTGCAGCGTAACAAAAGCAAAGTACAAGGCGACACTAAATACCAAGGCACATACATAGACATAATAGCTTTGAAGATTCTTTTTTAGGCTGCGCCAGATCAAGGAATTAATGCTCATAAGGCACCCCG
>JBEQAI010000045.1:0-14377 GCA_041640415.1 Ammoniphilus sp.
GCGATCGCGACGTTGGAGCATGATTTTCCGATTGACTGGAATTCGGAATCCCCTTTAGGGAACTTGCTGGCTGAAGGGATTCGAGACTGGGTAGGATCAGACATCAGCATGGTGAATGCTGGCCAGCTTCTCTTTTCATTACCGAAAGGAGCTGTGACTCGCAAAGATCTTCTGGCTCTTTGTCCACATCCGATCAACCCCTGTCGGCTTGACATCAAGGGGCGTTTTATTCGGCGCATCTTGGAGGAGTCCCTAACGGAAAAAAGCATCCATCGGCCAATTCGCGGCCTAGGCTTTAGAGGGAAGGTGCTGGGTTGGCTTTGCGTGGATGGGATGACCCTACATTATGATTTAAGTAAAGCGGAAGGTGCCCGCCTGGGGCAAATTCTTATCCATGATCAGCCGTTAGATGAAGAAAAGACCTATTCTGTGGGTACAATAGATATGTTTACGTTCGGATTTATCTTCCCCCAATTTAAGGAAGCTGAGCATATCGATTATTTCCTTCCCGAATTTATTCGAGATGTATTAGCCAAAGAGCTTCAAAGCACTGACGCTCTGGCACGAAGCAGCAAGCCTAGATGGATCCATGCATAGGAGGTGAAGGGATGAAATTTATCGACGACCTGTATAATCTATATCGTGATCACTTAACCGGTGATGACGAGGATGCCATAGCTATAGTCCTAGGAGTGTTACAAGAGCAGGATCGAGGCGATATGCTGAAGCTTATTAAAGACATGGACGAAGAAGAAATCTTCCAGATGCTAAGCATGTTTATGATCGAATTAATGAGACAGAAAATGGCGAATGAAGGTGTTGGAAGCAGCACATTGGATACGGATCCGACGAGGGACACCTTCCATTAGGGTGCACCCCTTCTCCCTGTAGGGCATATGATACTTTGAGATCATGTTCAATGGGGAGGTAGTAAACGGTGATAGACGTTAAACCGATCACCCTTGAAGGACATCAGGTTGTGGCTATTTCCGTCTTCTTGCCAAAAACGACCTTGCTGGTTGTTACCACTGATAAGGGTTATATCATGTGTGGCGCTTTGGACGTCGCCCTGCTTAATGAGAAGCTAAGCGACCGCCAAATTATTGCCGGCCGTGCCTTAGGCGTCAGAACCATCGAGCAACTTCTGGACGCACCCCTTGAATCCGTCACCAAGACGGCCGAAGAAATGGGAATTACCGCAGGCATGACCGGAAGAGAGGCTATCTTGAAAATGGTATAGCTGCATAGATAAAGGAAAAAGCGTGTCAGGAAGCTGACACGCTTTTTTCTGTGGGAGTTTTACTTCCTTGCATCATTTTTTTGTGGCTGAATCCCAGCATCCGCCTGGCGATCCAGCTGGTCTTGGATCTGGCCAATGGCGTTTTTGCGTTGAGGCTTATCGTTTGGTTGCTTGCGGTCTGGCATGGTTTGTCCCTCCTTATGGTTTGACTTTATTAAGATCCGGAGAAGGGCGGGGTTTTATTCATCGTGCGCTTCTGGCGACTTTTTGAGGTTTACTGGCAACTTTCTAAGGGGTACCGGCAACAAAGGGGTGGTAACTGGCAAATTTCTGAGTAATACAGGCAACTCAAGGAAATTAGGGGAAAGTATGTAGGTGGGGGGAGGGTATTAGGGGAGTGGTATTGAAAAAAATTTGATATCAATTCAAAATAAGTGAGGTTAAAAAGTCTTACTCCGATATTACCAGCAAGTTTTCTCTTTTACCGGCATCTAAAGGTTTATTACCGGCAACTGAACGGCATTTACCGGCAACTCGATGAGAAAGTCAATTCAAATAGGGTGAGGGGTATACTTTTATATTGAAATCTTGGTTACAATCAAGGAGAAGTTAAACTGGAGGTTAAAAGCCCTATGAAACAATATCACGACCTATGTCATCATATATTAGAAAACGGAGTTTCAAAAGAAGATCGTACAGGAACGGGAACGATTAGCACCTTCGGTTATCAAATGAGATTTCCGCTTGCAGAGGGTTTCCCGCTCGTGACGACCAAGAAGCTGCATCTTAAATCCATCATCCATGAGCTTTTATGGTTCCTCCGAGGTTCAACGAACAACAACGAGCTCGAAGAAGTGGGGGTACGGATATGGAGGGAGTGGGCGAAAGAAGACGGCGATCTTGGACCGGTTTACGGAAAGCAGTGGAGATCCTGGAGCTGCCCGGATGGAACGGCGGTGGATCAGATCGCGCAGGTGGTTCATGATATCAAGACCAACCCGGACTCCCGCCGCCTGATTGTAAGCGCATGGAATGTGGCGGATATCCCTCAGATGGCCCTTGCGCCTTGCCATACCATGTTCCAGTTTTATGTTGCGAATGGCAAGCTTTCTTGCCAGCTCTATCAGCGCAGTGCGGACGTTTTCCTTGGGGTACCCTTCAATATTGCCTCTTATGCGCTTCTAACGATGATGATTGCCCAGGTTTGCGATTTAGAACCGGGGGATTTTGTGCATACGTTTGGAGATGCCCATATTTACAATAACCATATTGAGCAAGTGAAGCTGCAGCTCACCCGTGAGCCAAGACCGCTTCCGCTAATGATCCTCAATCCGGAAGTTAAGGATATTTTCAGCTTCAAATACGAAGATTTTGAGCTAAAGAATTACGATCCCCATCCTCATATTAAAGGAGAGGTTTCTGTATGATCTCGGTCATCGTCGCGATGTCAAAGAACCGAGTGATCGGTAAAGATAATCAGATGCCATGGCATCTTCCAGCAGATCTGGCTTACTTTAAGAAAGTCACCATGGGACATCCCATTTTGATGGGCAGGAAAACCTTTGAGTCCATGGGTAGGCCCCTGCCGGGCCGACGTAACGTCATTTTGACAAGGCAAACCAATTATCATCCGGAAGGCTGCAGCGTCTATCACTCCATGGAGGAGGCCCTGGAGGCTTTTCGCGGGGAAGATCTGTTTGTGATCGGAGGAGCGGAAATCATTAAGGAGTTTTTGCCGCTGGTGGATAAGCTTTATTTAACCTTGATTGATGAGGAGTTTGAGGGAGATACGTTTCTTCCTGAATTTCATCTGGAGGATTGGCTGGAAGTTTCCCGCACACCTGGCGTAATGGATCAGAAAAACCGCTATCCCCATGATTTCATCGTATATAAGAAAAAGTAAGTCCGACCGCGGACTTACTTTTTTTGTTGGCGAGAGGATATCCCTCAAGTTGTGGATTATATTCCTCAAGCTGAGGATTATATCGATCAAATCCCCCCGTTTATCCCTCATTTATCCCTCAATCTACACCCTCGGAAATACCCCGGGATCATTCGGCAGATCCATCAGCTCTTGATAGGGAGCAAAGTACTCTGTCGGCTTCTCCTCTGCAGGTCGATGGTGAGTATAAATAAACTGTTTCACTAAGTCATTCATCTCGATGGATGCTTTGGTAGGAAGGTGGTGCTTTACATTGGACACAAACTTGAGCTCATTATTCGGAAGCTCCTGGTGAAGTAGTTGAGCGTAGGACATGAACCGGTAGTCCTTTTCCCCGTAGAGCAACAGCATGGGCTGCCCAATCTTTCGAAGCTGAGAGGTGCAATTGTACGTTAAGCCGCAGCGGTAGTATTGTGCGATGTTGTTAGGATTTCCTCTTTTCGCTTCACTCATCTGTTCCTGGAATAACTGCTTGGTATCAGAGTTTGTCCAGGAAACGGCTCGAGCTAAGAGGTCACGGCCTTTTGTACCCGTTGCAGCAATGGTGGCTCCCAGCTTAATTTCTTGTCTCAGCCTCCAATCTAAAACTTCAGAGAGACCACCGAGGATAATCCCACCGAAAGCACGTTCAGGATATCGAAGCATATATTCCAAAGCAGCCGTTCCTCCCATCGAGTAGCCGCAAACATAGGCCTTCCCAACTGCCAAATGATCTAGAATGGCGATGATGTCGTCTGCGATAAGAGAGTAGCTGATAGGCAGTATGGAAGCGGAGCTATGACCATGACCGCGTATATCAAACGTAATCACCCGAAAATAAGGGGATAAGTCCTTAACTTGATAGGTAAACCCCTTGCTGGTCAAGGTAGGCGGATGGATAAAAACGATCGGAGCACCTTCACCGTAGCTTTCATAGTGAAGGATCGCTCCATTCACAGCGAGTTTTGGCATGGGCCGATTCTCCTTACTTTGAAATGTTCTTTTAGTTTGAGTGTTTCATTGGCATGGTATACCCCTTGCCAAGCATAGGTTGTATTAGGGGGTGAAATATGGCCAGATTCAGAGCAGGACGAAGAATGAGTGGAATGAAAATGAAGCCCTTCAGCTTTAAGACGGCTTTCTTCATTTCGTTTACCATCTTCTTACTCATCTCATTTCAAACCTTCTTATATATTGAACGAAAGCTGGAACCAGCCATGCTCAAAATTGCCATGACCAAAGTTGAGCAGCTTGCGGCTGACGCCATTAACGAAGCCATCAGCAAGCGGATTGCAGAAGGAGTAGATTTCAAAGAGCTGGTGTACTTCCAGGAAGATGCGGAAGGGCAAATTCGTGCCATTTTATTTAACTATAATGAACAAACCCGCATTGTGGGGGAAGCGACGGCTCGAGTCAGCAATACTTTAAAAGAGCTAGAATCGATTCCCCTCATCATACCTCTCGGCCAGGCGCTTGACAGCAATATTTTAGCGATGATCGGACCTGACGTGCCGATTACAATGGTACCGATGGGTTCCGTTCAAGTGAATATGGTGCCTGAAATTAGGGAAGCTGGGATTAATATGGTACATATCAATGTATTCATTCAAATTCAGGCCAAGGTTCAGGTCGTGATCCCCTTTACAACCGAGCCCACCATCGTAAAAACGCAGATCCCTATTACACAAGCTCTCTTTATGGGGCAAGTTCCGCAATTCTACTTTAAAGGCAGTGGTATACCAGGAGAAGGTTCAGGACCTACCCTTCTTCCGCCTCTACAAATTGATGGCAAGAACTTTCAAATGCCTGGTACAGGGCAATAGTGTTGTAGTAAAATATACCTATACGATCGATTCGATATAGGGAGAGACTCCTATGGATGAGTATAGAAGAAAAGAATGGTTTCGATTCGAATTCAAGCCTCCTTTGCAAGGAAAACTCAGAATTGCTAAAGTGATGGGAAGGGAAGTCGCCTCTTCTGAAGGGCCAATAGAAATTATTGACCTCAGCCCGATTGGAATGAAGCTCTCAACTCATCTGGAAATACCAATAGAGAACTCGATCATTGTAGCGGTTCGCTTTACGATGAACCAACTTGAACTGTGTTACGAAGCCAACTTGGTTTGGCATAAGGGAAGCTATTATGGTTTAAGGCTTCATACCAATGAACAGCAAGAGGAGACTTTAGTCCAAGAAATTAAGCATTACGCTAAAATGAACAAAGTAGAGATGAAAGACCCAAGAAGGTTTCAAAAGCAAGAGAAACGGCAGGTTTATGGGGAAACGTATCAGGTCTATCAGCTGCATGGCGGACAGAGAAAATGGATGAACCGGTTCTGGGATGAAGCCCAGGCCATCCAGTTCGCTAGGAAGTTTCAAAATACTATTGTGGTTCACGCAAAAACCCAAGCGGTGGTTTACGGAAAAGAGATTGAATAAAGGAACCCCTCTGGCTAAGATCTGTAGCCAAGAGGGGTTTTAGTCCTTTTATTTTTTCTTCTTTTTGCGATATTCATTTCGCTCCCACTTCTTCAGATGAGGGTAAGGGTCGAATGCCCATTCGGTGCGGCCATTATACTTGTACATTCCATAATGCAAGTGGGGCGGGAACTTACCAGAGGTTCCTGGGCTTCCGTACCCTGAGCTTCCTACCCAGCCAATCACGTCACCTGGCTTGACGATGTCCCCGATCTTAAGACTTTTATTAAATCCGCCCAGATGAGCGTAATAGTGGTAAACATTATTGAGATCGCGAATGCCGATGCGCCAGCCGCCGTACCGGTTCCATCCTTTTACTTCAATAAACCCATAGCAAACGCTCCGCACAGGGGTACCGTGGTGCGCAAAAATATCGGTTCCCTCATGCATCCTTCTGCCTCCCCAGCCGCGTGCATCGCCCCATGTAGAACGATAGCTGTAGTCTGTTCGCAATGGCAGAGGAAAAGCAGTTTCATCAAGCTGAAGGGTCTGAAAGGTTTGGTAAATTTGGGCATATTCTGAGATGATATCGACAACCTTATCACTGCGGTAATATTCCCAAAGCGCAATGCGGATGTCATCTTCGGTAAAGCCATAGTTTGCAATATATGTAGCGAGGGTGAAAAGAACGTCTTCATCATCTGTTGAGTCTGCTACATTATCACCTGATCCGTCCCTGCCCATCCCGTGGAAGAAATCAATACCCACAGGAGAGGTTTCATCCGGGTTAGGATTGAGGAAGCCTCCCCATTTCTCGGGGGGAATCTTTATGGATGTATATCGCGGCTTGTCAGGTTCTTCGTTTTTGGAACGCTTTTGGATATTTTTTTCATACTGGTTAATCGCTGCTAAGTAATACCATGGCACTCCCGTCAATGTGCCCATCCTCTGAAAGAGCTCCATTCTTTCATCAATAGGCTTAGCTTGAGGTGCGGGAGTGGACTCTTTTGCCGAGACCGGCAGGGACGTACTAAGCAGTGAGAAAAGTAAAAAGAAAACCAAAAACAGGCGAGCCATGGATTCACCTCCAAGAAAGTCTTCTAGAGGATAGTTTCTCACCAAATCATTTTTCGATACCGGAAGAAGCTGGAGGAAGGATAAAGTTTAGTGTTGTTGCAATTTCCAGGGGCAAGATCTACAATAAAACCATTAGGATTTAGATGGGAGTTGAGCGGATTTTGAACCAGAGAAAACCCGAGTGGCTGAAGATAAAGTTAAATACAGATGAAAATTTTAAAGAGCTAAAACGAATGATGAGGGGAAAAACGCTTCATACGGTCTGCGAAGAGGCGAAGTGCCCCAATCTATATGAATGCTGGTCGAATCGCACGGCTACCTTTATGATCAATGGAAGCATCTGTACAAGAGCTTGTCGTTTCTGTGCGGTTACGACAGGTCTTCCTACAGAGCTGGATCTTGCTGAACCGGAAAAGGTGGCAGAAGCAGCGGAACAAATGGCCTTGAAACACGCCGTCGTAACGGCTGTGGCGCGTGATGATTTAAAGGATGGAGGAGCCTCCGTTTTTGCTTTGACCATTCATGCTATCCGCAAGCGACTTCCGCTTTGCAGTGTGGAGGTGTTAATTCCGGATTTCCAAGGAAATTGGGACTCTTTGCGCACGGTCCTGGACGCGAAGCCGAATATCCTGAACCATAACATCGAGACGGTGGAACGGCTTTCCGATCGCGTACGTTCGAAAGCCAAATATGCCCGTTCAATGGAATTGCTTAAGGTGTCTAAGGAGATCGCGCCATCCATTCCGACCAAATCAAGTATTATGATCGGAGTAGGAGAATCGTATGAGGAAATTGTTCAAACGATGAAGGATCTTCGCGCAGTGGATGTAAATATTGTGACGATTGGCCAGTATCTGCAACCAACCAAGAAGCATTTAGCCGTACAGAAATACTGGCACCCGGATGAGTTTGCCGCCTTGAAGCAAGAAGGAATGAGCCTGGGGTTTGACCATGTAGAATCCGGACCGCTGGTGCGAAGCTCATATCATGCCCATGAACAAGGACAAGCTGCCGGCCACGTGGGGTAAAAAAATAACAAGCGCAGGGTAAGTAGCCCTGCGCTTTTAACATCTACTGATTGGTCGTGCGATGCGTTCCATTGGTATTGGGATAGGTCTGTTTCATATTATAGTTGGTGATGTTTTGCCCATTGTCCGTCACATTCATACCCGTCATATCGAAGGTGCGGGTTTTTAAAACTGCTTCTAGCTGGTCATGGTCAATGGCACGGGTTCCCGCTCGATTAACAAGTGTATTCACTTGATCGATGGTATTTTCATCACCTGAAATGTAGATCTTATACCATCTAGGCGACATCGCCCACGCGGATAGCTTGGCCCGGTTGAGGGTTTCAGCATCCGTTACGCCAGGGCATCCGATAAAGATATCCTCATCCGTAACCAAGACCGAGGATTTCTCAACGCCGGGAACAGCAGAAACCATGGAACTGATGGCTCTAGCCAGCACATTATAATCCACGTAATAGGTTCCGTTCTGCTGGGCGTTGATATCTCGCTTGCTGTACGTTGCATAACCGTATCCTCTCTGTCCATTGAGAGTTCGTTGGGCAGAGATCCGACCGGTCTGGCCATCCTTAAAGATGGCGTTATTTGTATAAGTTCTTGGGGAAATTTGATCATTTACGTTTCCTGTCGCTAGGGGTGCAGCATGGTTTCTGCCAAAGCGATAGCCAATATTGTCATCGGTGGCCATGTTATTTCTGACTCCTGCCGTTCCAGTTCCGGCACCGTGATAAGCGGTGTCTCTTGCTTCGTCAGCAGCAGGAGCACATCCAATGACACTTAGGGAGAGTGCAGTCATTGCAAGCCAAGACTTCCATTTGTTCATTTGAACACCTCCTGACCATAGGGTAACCGGAAAGCATCGTGCCTTTGCATGGAAAGAGGATGTGGATTGCAGGAAAGTGTGGTAATATATATTCTTAGAAATGGCTAGCAAGGGGAGGATTGACGTGATTCGCGTGCAAGGATTATCCTTTGAGTTGCTGGAGAACCATCGTGACGGTTGGAATCCGGAGATGTTTAAGACCCGTTATAGCGATATATTGAACAAGTTTGACTTTATTGTTGGGGATTGGGGCTATGGCCAATTGAGATTGAAGGGTTTTTTTGAGGATCACTATCCGAAGGCTACCTTTGATAATCGAATCAGCTTCTTGGATGAGTACCTTCAAGAATATTGTAATTTTGGCTGTCCTTATTTTGTTCTGAAGAAGGTCAAAGATGCCAAGGCCGAACTAACAAAGGAGCAACCTAGCGAATAGCAGGTTGCTCCTTTTATTAGAGGACAGTATATAAAAACTCCTGCAGCTCTTCGGCTTCTTCATCCGTGACGCCAAAAGCATAGGCCACGTACCCTTCTTCCTTCAAATCATCCTGCCCAATGATGGCTGCACGGTTGGTTTGAAGATTAACCACTAGCTTTTTTCCATAAAAGTTGGCTGTCGTTGTAATGGCAAGATCATGCCGGCTCGTATCCCCCATAAAGCTTACAAAGCGGGTAACGGTGTCCTCCTTATGATCATATAGGAAAAAGCTTTCATTGCTCATGTTTCAGTATCCCCCTACAAACTCATGTTGCTCTATTTTAGCATATGATGTTCAAATGTTAAATCACTTGATGCACGCGAAGCGGCTCGCTATACTAAGATGGACAAGCTAGTGGGGAGGGGATGGGCATATGGATGAAAACTCAGGGCATGTTATGGTCATTTTGCTGGCCGTCGTGCTTACCTTTGCAATTACGATTATTTCCGCTAAACTAAGGAAAAAGAAAAAGTAGGTGATCATATGTATAATGTGAACACGCAGAAAATAGATGAAATCTTAACCTATATTGATCAGAGCATACTCCCAGCGTTAGCCACTGTCATGGCCCAATCCAGAGATCGCTTTCTCGAGCAGCCTGTAGAAGCCTATGCAGCCGAACGGATGTTTCACCTGTTCATTGAAGGCATGACGGATGTAGGCAATCATCTTATCGATGGTTTCATCATGAGGGATCCTGGAAGCTATGAAGATATCGTCGATATCATGGAAGACGAGACGGTTTATACAGCCGAGCAAGCTGCTGTATTTAAAGAGATTATTCTTCTGCGACGAGATTTAGTTTTAAATTACACCCAACCTAAACACGGGAAATTATACGATATCTATTCTCAATATGCTCCTGTCATGCAGGAATATACAAACCTAATCCGGCAATACTTAAAGAAAGAATTGTGGTAGAAACAGTGGCCCCTTGAGCTTGAATGCTTCCTGGGCCTATTTTTTTTGCCTACTTATTAATCTTTAGGTATT
The DNA here is from genome assembly GCA_041640415.1 of Ammoniphilus sp. Lineage (GTDB taxonomy): Bacteria > Bacillota > Bacilli > Aneurinibacillales > RAOX-1 > YIM-78166. The sequence goes on from JBEQAI010000045.1 coordinate 9,977, forward strand.
TATTATATAAAATTGTATAAAAATTTACTTATCTAACAAAATCGAGTAGAATATGAGGTAAAGAAAGCAGAAAGGCGGTGAGCTACAATTGTCAAAGGCAAGGAACTCCTCAACACGAAACCAAATTCTCCACCTGCTGAAGCTTCATGGGTCCCTTACCGTTAGTGAGATGGCTGCTCAACTGCAAATCACCGAGATGGCGATACGCCGCCATTTAAGTACGCTGGAACGGGATAGCCTGATTGAATCAACCATGGTACGTCAAGCTATGGGACGCCCCACCAATGTATATTCACTAACCGAAGAGTCGGATCACATGTTTCCCCGTCACTACTCCGATTTTGCCCTTGATTTTCTTCAGGATCTTGAGGATCTGGAAGGAAAAGACAAAATTAAATCCTTGTTTGAGCGCAGAGAGCAGCGGCTTTCTGATAAATATCGCAAGCACATTAAAGGGGATACCCTAGAAAAGAAAATTCATCAACTGGCTCAGATCCAGAATGATAAAGGCTATATGGTCGAGTGGGAACAGGATCCAAAATCAGGCGATTATATCTTTAAGGAATATAATTGTCCTATCTCTCAGGTAGCGAAAGAATACAATCATGCATGCGATTGTGAGCTTTCCTTATTCAAGAAAGTGTTGGATACTGAAGTAGAGCAGAACGAGTGCATTGCTCAAGGAGAAGACAAGTGCGTTTATGTGATTAAGAACCTCGAATCGGAATCCGAAAAGAGTGACCAATCGTAAGAGAGGTTATTCTTTTTTTTTTTCGATCGCAAATCGTGCTATGATGGAAGAAAAGAGAGGAGTGGAAAGATGATGAAATCCTACCGAGCCTATCTTATTGATTTGGACGGGACTGTCTATAGGGGGAATCAGGTGATTGAAGAAGCACCTGGGTTTATTCGCTGGTTAAAGACTCAGGATATTCCTTTTTTGTTTTTAACCAATAATTCCTCCCTTCCTCCCCAGAAAGTGGCCCAAAAGCTGCAAGGGATGGGAATTGCCTGCGAGACGGAGAATGTTTTTACGACCAGCATGGCGGCAGCTGAATATATTCATGCCCATTTAGGAAAACGGGTCTATGCCATTGGAGAAGAAGGCTTGGTTTCCGCCTTGCAGGAACAAGGCTGTGAGTTAACAGAGGATCATCCAGAGGTAGTCGTTCTTGGCATCGACCGGCAGTTTACCTATGAAAAAATGGCCAAAGCGTCTTTGGCCATCCAGCAAGGGGCAGCATTCTTATCCACCAACAGTGACCGAGCCATTCCAACCGAGAGAGGACTGGTTCCCGGAAATGGGGCTTTGACCGCTTCCATCCAGACAGCTAGCGGAAAAGCCCCCATCTTTATCGGAAAACCGGAAGCTCTCTTTGTGGAATTGGCCTTGAAGAAATTAAAGGTTAAGGCAGAGGATGTGCTGTTAATTGGAGATAATCTCCATACGGATATATTAGCCGGAGTCCATGCCCAGGTGGATACCCTTCTCGTCTACACCGGCATTACCCGTCCTTCGGATCCTGAATTAGAAAGAATCCGCCCTACTTATGAAGTCCATCATCTAGCCGAATGGGTGAGTCGATTCTAGTGTCCTTTACTATGAGCTAGTCTGCTGGAGGCAGCGGCCGCAATGGCGCCTACGATATCATCGAGAAACGTATGATTTTGGTGATCGTGTTTATCATTTAATTTTTTGAGAATGCCTGGCTTAACTTTATCGATATATCCATAGTTGGTGAAGCCAATGCTTCCGTACACATTAACGATGGATAAGGCCACAATTTCATCAACACCGTAGAGTCCTTCATCATTAAAGATCATGCTTTGCAATGGTTCCATAAGCATCCGCTGCTCAGCCAGCATGTCTAGCTGGATCCCGGTAAGAATCGCATTTTGTACTTCCCGCTTGGCTAAAACTCTTTCAAGGTTTTCAATACAGAGCTCCTTTGTCAGGTCCGGAAAATAATCCTTCTGCAAAAATAAGACAAGCTCAGCTAAATCGTCCATCGTTACGCCACGGGCTTTCATTAGCTCCCTCGTTTTCTTGGCTACAACTTCATCGTTTACAACGGCTAACGGTGACATAGTGATTCTCCTTCCTGATTGTGGTGGGAAAAGAAAGGGAAGAAAGATATGAACGAATTGTGTTTTGTTAATCCGTTAGGTCAAAATATTTATCTCACATTTTCACCTGAATTATTCTCTCCATCGCCGGATCACGTACTCATCCTCCCGATAGATAAAGAGAAGTTACTTTTTACCTGTCACCCACAAAGAGGATGGGAGCTCCCAGGCGGGAAGGTAGAAGAGGGCGAAACAGCACAAGAAGCGGCCATACGAGAGGCATGGGAGGAAACCGGAGCAAGAATATCGGTTTTATCGCAACTGGCGGAATATCGGGTAAAAGAAGGGGAGTCCCTATTTATTAAAGCGGTTTTTCTGGCGGAAGTATTGGAATGGGGAGCTCGACCCCTCGAATTTGAAACCATCGATGCAGCTTTATTTCCTTTAGACTTGAATATTAATCAGGAACAATTTAGCCCGTTCATGAGGGATGGAGTGGTTGAGCAGCTCCTGAAAAGGCTAAGCACCGAAACAAACCCCGCCACATAGGATACTAGGAGAAAAATGGGCGGGAGTTGAGCCAAAACCATGTATCCTTGGATGGATGAAGTTCAACAAAAATACAATCTCTATATTTATCGTTTTCAGCCTATCTCTCAAGGGATCTGGATGGAAACGAACCGCGGCCCCATCGTTATGCATGCCATTCCTTCCCCTTTGGTTCACAAAGAGGAGTTAGTCCAAGAGACCTATCGGGTATTAGAACATACCGGGATGGTGATTCCCTTGTTGTGGAGCCAGGAAGAGAAGCTCGTGAATACCATTAGCGGAGTGCAGAGCTATCTGATGCGGTGGCCATCGGAAGAATCGGAATGGGTGGATTATGAAGGATTAGGGGAAGCACTAGCTCAGTTTCATTTAATGAGCAGGTATTTAGAGAGACGAGAGTCATCGTCAATTCAACTAGGGACTTGGGAGCAAAAGTGGTCGAAGAGACTGCGAGATTTATACTATTCTCAACGAATGGCATATAGACGGGCTGGGAGGATGATTCCCCTGGATTCTTTTCTTCTCCAGCATTCCCCATTTCTTATACAGTCCTGTCAAACGGCTCTTTCCTATCTGCAGCGGGCTAACTATCGCGAGCTATGCACCAGCTGTCAAACCGTCGGAAGGATTGCCTATGAGCAACTTGGACATCATCATTTTATTGTAACGGAGCACGAACATATCATGTTCACCGACCCTTTTTACTGGGTGGAAGATACAAGAGCTAGAGATATCGGACACTTTATACAAGACGATGTAAAAGAATTTGGTTGGGATCCAAAGCAAATTTATTCCTTCTTATCTGGCTATCACCGTGTTTCGCCCCTACTGCCCCAGGAATTCTATCTTATGTATGCTATGTTTCATATGCCAGAGCGAGTGATGAAAAAGCTAGAAGTCGCCTATGATCGAACTTCCCCATTGTTCTCCTTATTCACAAAGGGAGATCCAGAGCGGGAACTGGCAAGACTGGAAACGGAATCCTTAACCCTCCAAGATATGGTCGCAGACTTGAAAAGAAATGATACCCTCATTCGCGAATTTCCCACATTTCTGGAGCAGGCGTTCGCAGTTAGGCTTTAAATCTGAATAGAAAAAAGGGTGCCCCTAGGGATCGATACACCTTTGGGACACCCTCTTTTTAAAATTAGAATACTTGCTGCACTTCTTTAATTTCTGGAATTTCCTCGGTTAAAGCTCGCTCAATACCCGCCTTCAGGGTGATGGTAGAGCTAGGGCAGCTTCCGCAAGCTCCCATAAGGCGAAGCTTCACCACGCCATCCTCGATGTCAACCAATTCGCAATCTCCACCATCTCGCTGCAGAAACGGACGAAGCTTATCTAGAACTTCCTGAACTTGTTCATGTAATTCAGCCATGTTCAACAACTCCTTTCTAATTCTCTATTATAGTATCCTTTTGTGTATAAATCCATGAGTTTGAGCACATTTGACAATTGGAGTATAATGAAACAAAAAATAAAGGGGATGGCGAAGTGGTTCAAGTAATTGTCTATGGAGCGGAAGAGCTTTGCGCTAGCTGTTTGCACGCCCCCTCCTCGCTGGAGACTGCGAGCTGGCTTGAGGCGGCTCTAAAAAGAGTGTATGATGAGCATGCTATAGAGGTTCGCTATGTTGATATCCATCACCCAGAGCGCCCGGAAGACCAGCTTTTCGCTAAACGGGTATTCGAGGAAGACCTATGGTATCCTGTCGTTGTGATACAAGGAGATGTAGTAACAGAGGGTAACCCAGATCTAAAAGTGATCTACAAAAAGCTGGATGAA
>JBEQAI010000046.1:0-14344 GCA_041640415.1 Ammoniphilus sp.
CGAAAAACCAAGGGCCGCGTTCCCAGAATCGCCTCAACTTGAGAAAGATCGGATTCACCAACAATGCCTGGGTAAGAGAAGCTTTACTAAAAAAGCAAACTGAGCAAATCAGCTAAAGAGAGGTGTAAACGATGAGTAACGAACAAGTAAAGGACTATGATGTGTACGAAGTTTTCAGCCAAAAGGATTTGACCTCTAAATTTGAGAGCCAGTTCAGCTTGCTGGCTCCCAATGCGGAGATCGCCTTGAGCATGGCGCAAGACAATTTTATGCGCCGTGAGGAAGTTCCGGCCAACTTGTTTGTGGTCAAAAGAGAGCACATGCATTTTATGTCGCCAGAAGATCGAGCAGCCCTTTATCGCCTTGACAATAAAGACTATCGCCAGCCCGCTCATTACGGGTTCATCCCGTCCAGGTGGCGTGAGTTAAAAGAAAAAAATATCGGCAAAAGTAATTAGAGAAAAGGAGGAGAAACCATATGACGAAATCATATCAAACACCGGAAGAAGCAAAGCAAGACCAGGCCTATCTAGAGGTGCTAGCTGAACTGATCTATCAGCTGGCGGATGATGATCTGTTCATCAGCCATCGCGGTTCGGAGTGGTTGGGGTTAGCTCCCCACATCGAAGAGGACGTTGCGTTCTCTTCGATCACGCAAGACACCATGGGTCATGCTGCGATGTACTATCAAATGCTTGAAGAGCTTGGCTTCGGAAAAGCTAACGATATCGCTCACCTGAGAAAGCCTGAAGAATACCGAAATGCCCTTTTGACCGAACGCCCAAATGGAAAAGGACATTACAAAGAAGATCCGGATTACGATTGGGGATACGCCATCATCCGCAACTATGCCTATGAAGTGTTCAAGAAAGCCCGTCTCGATTCACTCGAGAAGTCTTCTTACGTTCCATTAGCCCAAACGGCTCAGAAGATTAAGCGAGAGCAGTTTTACCATCTTTACCACTGGGAAGTATGGATCGACCAGCTAGCCCACAGCACCGAAGAAGCCCAGAATCGTTTGAACGCGGCCATTAAGAAAACGTGGGAAGACTTAGAGTCGCTGTTTGACCTTGGAGCTAAGGGAGAGGCGATGGTTCAGCTTGGACTGATCGAATCCGGAGACGCTCTGAAGCAGAGCTTCATCAACCGCTTCCAAGCAAAGATCGAAGGTGCAGGACTAGAGTGGCCAGGAACGTTTGTTCCATTAGAAAACTCCGGAAGAGAAGGCAAGCATACGCCTGAATTCCTTGCAGCCTTAAATGAGCTAAATGAAGTGTATAAACTAGACCCACAAGCCAATTGGTAAGAGGGGAAGAAGAGTAGAGGAGGAGATCATCGTGCAAGAAGCCTTATTGTCTCGCGAACAGCAAGTATGGGAAAAGCTGCAGCTCGTTACCGATCCAGAAATTACGTCCGTTAATTTAATAGAGATGGGAATGGTAGAAAAAGTCATCGTCGAGGGGAACCAAGTAGAGGTCCAACTGATCCCGACTTATATCGGATGTCCTGCGTTAAATATGATGGAGGAAGATGTGATCGAGGCGGTTTCCCAGGTTCAGGGAGTCGATGAGGTGAAGGTGAGCTTCCTCCGCACTCCGATCTGGACCTCGGACCGCATTACCGCTGAGGGCAGGGAAAAGCTGAAGGAGTTCGGGATCGCCCCGCCTCCTCTCATTCCCAAGCAAGAGGGGATTTGGGAGATTGAATGCCCGTACTGCAACTCTCCCAAAACGGTCATGAACAATATCTTTGGGCCGACCGCTTGCCGAAGCATCTTTTACTGCAATTCCTGTAAGAATCCGTTCGAGGCGATTAAGCCGGTTTAAAAACGGAGGACGCGCAGGTGGAAAAAGTCCATTTATTTGGCTTCAAGGATGGAGAATAGAGGAGTGTAGGTGGATTTTCTCCATCTATCCATGCATTTATTGAAGCTTACATTCTGAATAGGTGGAGTTACTCCATCTAATATCCATTTAATCTACTAACCAGGGGGAGGCTATCATGTCTGAACTAACAAAGAAAATGTACATTAACGGAGAATGGGTGCTTGCTGAAAGTGGAGAAACGCTAGAGGTGATCAATCCAGCTACGAGCGAGCCCGTGGGTGTGGTCACATTCGGCGACGACCGTGATACGAAAAAAGCCATCGATGCAGCCCATGACGCTTTTAAAGGCTGGTCCCAGCTCACTGCGCGTGAAAGATCCAAGTACTTGAGCAACCTATTCGAACTCATCCGCAAAAACCGCGATGAGCTTGCTGCCATCATGTCTGCTGAAATGGGCAAGCCGCTGGGCGAAGCGAAGTTTGAAGCCCTAGGTGCTGCGGATAACTTTATGTGGTATGCCGAGGAAGCAAAGCGCATCTATGGCGAAACCATTCCATCTTCTGTAGCCAACAAGCGCTTGATGGTGATCAAGCAGCCGGTAGGAGTGGTTGCGGCGATTACGCCTTGGAACTTCCCGCTGAACATGCTTGCGCGAAAAATCGCTCCTGCCCTTGCTGCTGGATGTACGGTAGTGGTGAAGCCAGCGATGAAGACGCCGCTTTGTGCGATTCGATTCTTTGAGCTGATTGAAGAAGCTGGTTTTCCTAAGGGTGTCGTGAACCTCGTATTAGGCCGTGCGAGCAAGATCGGGAAGGAATTTACCGATAATCCAAAGGTAGCGAAAATTACCTTTACTGGATCCACAGAGGTTGGAAAGCAGCTGATGGCCGATGCGGCAAAGCAAGTGAAGCGCATTAGCATGGAGCTAGGCGGACACGCGCCATTCATCGTATTCGACGATGCGAACCTCGATGCAGCGGTTCAGGGCTTGTTCGAAAGCAAGTACCGCAACACCGGTCAAATGTGCATTTGTACGAACCGTTTGTATGTTCAAGAATCCGTCGTCGAGGCCTTCACGGCTAAGCTGGTGGAGCGCTTGAAGAATACCAAAGTCGGTGACGGACGCGTCAAAGGGGTAGAGATCGGACCGTTGGTTGACGAGGGTGCTTTGAAGAGTGTCATGGCGCACATTGAAGATGCTAGAGAAAAAGGCGCCAACATTGCCTTCGGTGGAAACCGTCTAAGCGAAGGCGAGTACAGCAAAGGATTCTTCCTTGAGCCGACGGTTATTACAAACGTAACGCCAGAGATGAAAGTATGCTATGAAGAAACCTTTGGACCGGTGGTTCCGATCATTCCGTTCAAGGATGAAGCTTCTGTCATCGAGATGGCCAATGATACGACGTTCGGCTTAGCGGCTTACGCTTACACGCAAAACAACAGCCGCTGCTTCCGCATCGCGGAAGCCCTAGAGTATGGAATCGTGGGGATCAACGATGGTTCCCCAACCCAAACCCAAGCTCCATTCGGCGGATTCAAGGAAAGCGGAATTGGCCGCGAAGGCGGGCACTATGCGTTAGAAGGATTCCTCGAAACGAAGTTTGTTTCGTTTGGACTATAATTGTGGGGAAAGAGGAGTGACTCGAGGTTGGGGTCGCTCCTTTTTCTTTTTTCACACTCCCTCGAAGAAGGATTCTTAGAAGGAATTGACAAAGGCAGATTTTTTATAGTACACTATTCTTAGTTAATAACTCGGAATTAAAACTAGGGGGTTGAGCCATTTGATCATTTCTAGTCAGCCGCTTTTTTTACTCAAGAAGTTAGCCCGTACCTTTATAGGGTGCATGCTTGAAGATAAGTCCATTAACGAAATCAGGAATGAACTAAAGAGTAGATAAAAGCCTCCCCGCAGTCATGTTCTTGCGAAGCTAAGCGACTACGGCGAGGGGAGAGAGCTTCTCTTAGATGAGGTACTCGATATTCGAAATGGAAGAATTCGACATGTTGTAGGTCTTTAAGGTAAAATCCAAAAATGCATCGGCAGGAACAGAAGTCGGTCGATTCTTATCATATACCGCAAAAAAATTCCGAAGCAACGATATGCCTTGAATGCGGATTTTTCGCAGGGAACCTAATGCGAGCTCTTTTTGGATGGAGGATTGGGAGATAATGGATAAGGCCATGCCGGATTCAACGGCAGCCTTGATGGATTCGGTATTCCCAAGCTCCAGGACAACCTTTAACCTGCCCGGGTTAAGGTCATGCTTACGGAGACTTTCTTCGATCACCTGTCTGGTCCCGGATCCAGGTTCCCTAAGAATCAGCGGTAAGGTGAACAATTCCTCCGGATTGATTACCTGCCTGTCGCCTATGGTCGGATGAATTTCGGTAGCTGACGAGATGAGAATGAGCTCATCTTCCATAAACGGAAGATGAACCAATTCCGAATGATAAATGGGAGATTCAATAAAACCGAGATCAATATCCTCATTTTTCAACAGTTGAATAATTTGGGTGGAATTGTAGATATCCATGTTCAGATTCACGCCGGGAAACTCCCGGCTGTATTTGCCAATCATATAAGGAAGAATAGACTCACCAATAGTAAGGCTAGCCCCAATATTCAGATTCCCTTGGATGGACTCGGATAGAAGGGCTATTTCTTTTTTGGCTTGCTTTTCTAATTCGATAATTCTTTCTGCATATTGGAGCAGCAGTTTACCGGGTTTGGTTAACTTGATATTTTTAGTGGTTCTCTCAAATAGCTTGGTATCAAGTCCTGACTCCAGCTGCTGAATCTGCAAGCTGACCGTCGGTTGCGATAAATGGAGAGATTTCGCGGTTTCTGAGAAGTTTTTCTTCATCGCAGCCACATAGAATACTTTAAGATGGTCTAAGTTCATGTTAGCTCCCCTCTGGAATTTAAACCAGCCTGAGCAGAAGAGGGCTGATTGCCGTTAAGGCAATAAAGCCGATGATCCCCACTAGGACCGCTTTGAATCCCACCTTTTTGAAATCTCCTAAATTAATGCTAAGCCCCAAGCCAGCCATGGCCATGGCAAGAAGGAATACGCTTAACGCAATGAACATCTGGGTCATTGTGCTGGATATGAATCCCATCGTATTAATCAGGCACATGGCAAGGAAACCGAAGATAAACCATGGAATCGGCAGATCTTTAAAACCTTTCTTTTCTTTAGTTTGATCTTTGGAGGTGAACAGAAAGCCTAAAATCATTGCTACAGGAATCAGAAGGGCCACTCTTCCCAGCTTGACTAGAATAGCGATCTCTCCGCTGGCATCTCCTCCTGGAATGGCTGCGGCTATCACATGAGCCAGTTCATGCAGGGTTGCTCCGACTAACACTCCATACTGATAGGAATCTAAACCGAGTACTGGATAGAGAAGGGTATAGATAATGGTGCCTATAGTCCCGAGAATGGCAATGCAAGCGACGGAAACGGCAGTAAATTCCTTCCTGGCCTGGATGAGAGGAGCTACTGCGACGATTGCGGCTGCACCACACACCGCCGTTCCGACTGCGATAAGTGCAGACAGGTATTTATCCACGGAGAGGAGCTTCCCTAAATAGATCATTAGCGTAAGCGTAAAGGCAATTACAATCATATCGATTAGAATAATCGAAAATCCAGCCTCAACAATCTGAGAAAAGTTAAGACGTAATCCCATTAAGATGATACCGACCCGAAGCAGAATTTTGCTGCTGAAGGTGATACCGGAACTCGCGTCTGTTGGGACATCCATCAGAGCCTTCCAGCTCATTCCCAGAATAATAGAGATAATCATAATCCCCATGATCGAAAAGAATGGAAGCCGTGCGATGCTGCCAGCCAGTATGGCTAATATAAGGGTTAGAATCACTCCTTTGAAAAAGCCTATCTTTAAGTTGATTTCTTTTTTCGATTCGGCTTTAGGTAATGGATGAATCAAAGAGCTTGCCTTCTCAAATTTCGGTAAGGGCATCCTGTTAGCCTCCTTAAGTGATTTTATCTTAACGATAACACAAGGAGGCTTCTGGTAATTATTAGAATAATTTAACTGATTTATTGTATTTTACAATAAGTATAAAGAGTTGAAAAGTATTGAATATTATAAAAAACCGTGTTTTAATATGTTCATAAGCAATTGGTTGGGTCACTTTACCATAAGTCCTCCAACCAAAGCACAAAAAAATCTAATGAAAAATCAAGGAGGAGTATCTATGGCACACAAGTTTCTTGTTCATCATGTAGGGGATCATGTAGGGGTGGCTGTTGAGGATATCCAGGCTGGGGAGAAGGTTGAAGGCGTGATCATGGAAAATGATTTTTCTCTTTTCTTAGAGGCAAAGAGTTTCATTCCGCTAGGACACAAGATTGGCTTGGCTGATCTGAAGACAGGAGAAAAGGTTATAGAATATCGCGTGCCCATCGGAGTGACGACCCAAGATATTACGCCAGGAGATTACGTACATACGCATAACCTAAAGACAGCTAGATGGGATTATAAAAAATAAACCAAGTAAGAAAGCTGTTTCTTTATATAAAGTGAAAATAAAACTATTAAAAAATAAGAGGTGGAAGCGATGTCAACAATTTTTGGATACAGACGTGAAAATGGAAGAGTAGGAATTCGCAATCATGTAGTCATTATGCCGGTGGATGATATCTCGAATGCAGCTGCGGAAGCGGTCGCCAAAGTTGTACCTGGAACGCTGGCTATCCCTCATGCTTACGGTCGCTTGCAATATGGTCCGGATCTGGAATTGCACTTCAGGACCATTATCGGAAATTGCGTCAATCCGAACGTAGCCGCTGTGGTGGTCATTGGAATCGAGCCGATCTGGACCCAGCGCATTGTGGATGGCATCGCCAAATCTGGCAAGCCTGTTGCCGGTTTCTCCATTGAACGCCATGGAGACTTTGCTATCATTGAAAAAGCTTCCCGAGTAGCGAAAGAATTCCTTCAGCGGGCATCCGAGCAGCAGCGTGTTCCTGTAGACTTATCGGAAATAATGGTCAGCATTAAATGCGGAGAATCCGATACAACAACGGGACTAGCCTCTTGCCCTACTGTTGGGAATGTCGTCGATCGTCTCGTTGACGCGGGAGGAACCGTCCTATTCGGAGAGACGTCGGAGCTTACGGGAGGGGAACACATAATCGCCGAACGCTGCGCGACACCTGCCGTCGGAGATAAATTCTACAACATCTATAATGACTATATCCGAGAGATCGAATCCAAAGGGGTAGATCTGCTGGGCAGCCAGCCGACAGAGGGGAACGTTCGTGGAGGCCTAACGACCATTGAAGAGAAGGCTCTTGGAAATATTGAAAAAACAGGAACCAAGCCTGTGGTGGATGCTTTAGACCCAGCCGTTGCGCCAACGGTAAAGGGATTAAACTTCATGGATACATCCTCGGCAGCGGCTGAATGCATTACCCTGATGGCAGCTGGGGGCGCAGTGGTCCACTTCTTCCCAACAGGCCAAGGGAATATAATTGGTAATCCGATTGAGCCGGTCATTAAAATCACGGCGAATCCAATTACCGTTGCGACCATGTCTGAACATGTGGATGTGGATGTATCGGGCCTGCTTCGCCGGGAAATGAACCTTCAGCAGGCTGGTGATCTGTTGATGGAGATGCTCGTCCGCACGATTAACGGAAGATTAACGGCTGCGGAAGCCCTTGGTCATAGAGAATTTGTCCTAACCAAGCTATATCGCAGCGCATAATGATGTAAGAGTAGAAGATATTGAGGTAAGGGTTGGACCCTTACCTCAAAACTTAACAAGTGGAGGAATGGAATGAAAGTACTGATTACGGAGCTCATTTGGCCAGTAGGGATTGATAGATTAGCCGGTTTTGCAGAGGTAGAGTATGATCCGACTTTATGGAATAACCGAGAAGCTTTATTGGAAAAAGTTAAAGAGGTTGATGCTCTTATTGTGAGAAACCAAACAAAAGTGGATGACCAATTGCTCCAGTCTGGAAAAAAGCTGAAAGTGGTCGGAAGACTGGGCGTTGGTTTGGATAACATCGATTTGAGGATTGCAAAACTATTAAAAATTGAGGTAGTATATGGAAGAAATGCCAATGCTATTTCAGTAGCCGAATATGTCATGTCTGCCATGCTAGAAGCCAATCGGCCACTATACCAAGCGAACCAGGACGTGAAACAAGGGAATTGGGATCGCAAACGATTTACCGGGTTTGAACTCTATGGAAAAACACTGGGGTTGGTTGGCATGGGAGAAATTGCCCATCGGCTAGCAAAGAGAGCCTCGGCATTCGGAATGCGAGTGATGGGGTATGATCCCTTTCTGACGCCTTATGATTTTCCCTCTGCCGAAACGGGAATTGAATCTGTATCTTTTGCGCAGCTGTTATCTGACTCGGATTTCATCAGCATTCATGTTCCCTTAACACCACAAACCCGCTCGATGTTTTCTAGGCAAGAGTTTCTTTTGATGAAGGATACTTCCTATCTCATTAATACAGCAAGAGGGGGAATTATTAACGAAGAAGACTTATACCATGCGGTAAACTCCAGTCAAATTGCAGGAGCCTTCCTCGATGTGCTGGATAAAGAGCCGATTGACCCAAGCCATCCTCTCTTACAATGCGACAGCATCGTTATTACTCCACATGTAGCCGGTTTAACTGAAGAATCCCAGGTGAGAACTTCCCTATTAGTAGCTGAAGAGGTGATCAAAATCCTGCAGGGACAATCTGCCCTTTGTGTTGTCCGCTAGCACCCAGAGGTGATCAAATGTTTGATACATTCAAGGTGGACAGAAAAAGCATTTCTGATGAAGTAGTACTGTATATCAAGGATCTTATCCATCGTGATCAGTTTTCCCCTGGGGAGAAGATTCCCGGTGAGAGAGAAATGGCCCAAAAGATCAATGTAAGCAGAAATACCGTGCGAGAGGCTTATAAGATATTAGGAGCTCAAGGATACCTTACCATTAAACATGGGCAAGGCGTGTTTATCTCAGATGAGAACTCCCAAATTCGTAACCTCACTTCGTCTTTCTTTATGAAAAGGGACAATGTCCTGGAGCTGTTTTCCATCAGGAAGGTGCTGGAGTCCCAAGCGGTGATCTGGGCTATGGAGAACCCACAGGCGGATCATCAGCGTGAATTCAAACACATTCTTGAGGATAATCGGCTGGCATTAAAAAATAAAGCAAGTTTTGAGGAATTGTCTCTTCTCGACCAAAAATTTCACCTTGCCTTGTGCAGAATGTCCGGAAATACAATCCTAGTCCGGATTATGATTAACCTGATTGACTTGCTGTCAGAGGTAAGGATGCAGACGATCCAGATTCCCGGGCGGTCCGAACAATCCTTGAAGGAACATATCCTGATTGTGGAAGCCATGATGGCCGGAGATAAGAAGTTAGCGAAGCAATGCATACTCAAGCATTTAAGCAGTGTAGAAGATTCTATTATAAAATACCAATCTAAGGATGGAAAAGATCATGTCTCCTTATAATCCGCTTGATTTAAAAGCCTTTAGCCAGCATGTTTTTGAGAAGCTAGGAGTCAAAACTGAATACGCTTACACTGCTGCCGATGCTCTAGTCCGGGCAAACCTGGAAGGGATAGATAGTCATGGAATCAGCAGACTGGCCATCTACGCAAGGCGGATGAAGGAAGGAAGGATTAATGCAGATCCCCAGATTGCAGTAGAAAAAAAAGGGGATTCTGTCTTGCTGGTGGATGGAGACAACGGTCTTGGGCAAATTGTGGCGGCATGCGCTGTTAAAGAAGGAATGGAATGGGCAAAGAAAACGGGACTCGCTGCCGTTGCTGTGAGAAACAGCAATCATTTTGGAACGGCCTCCTATTATTGTCAAATGGCTTGCGAGAAGGGGCTCGGGATCATGGCATTTACCAACTCGCCATCCGGGATTCCCCCTTGGGGAGGCAAGAAGGCCTTTTTCGGCACCAATCCCATTGCTTTTGGATTTCCGACAGGGTCGGATACGCCGGTCATTATCGATATGTCAACCAGCGTAGTGGCAAGGGGGAAAATTATCCTAGCGGCGAAGCAGGGCCAATCCATCCCTAAAGGCTGGGCGATCGATGAAGACGGCGTGGAAACACAAGATGCAAAGGAAGCTTTGCGCGGGGCGGTGCTTCCTCTGGGTGGCCCAAAAGGATATGCGTTGGCGCTTGCCATTGAGATCTTGACAGGCGTTCTTACAGGTGCAGCGTTTGGGCCGCATGTCAAGAACATGTACGATGAACATAATGAGAAATCGAACATTGGCCATTTTTTCCTTCTTTTTGATATCGAGAAGTTTATGGATCTAGAGCGATTTAAGCTAGTAATAGAGCAATTCCTTGAAGAAGTGAAAGCGGTGCCGCGGGCTGAAGGGGTAAGCGAAATTCTCTATCCAGGAGAGCGAAGGGCCAAGGAATTCCGGATTCGTTCCAGTCAAGGAATTATTTTATCGGAAGAAGTAGAACAAGAACTGGTGTCGTTAGGGAATGAGCTTGGGTTAACCTTGCCTGCAAGTATCTTAATTTAAATAGAGAAGGGGATCATAACCATGGGAAAAAAGTCTTTATTAGGAATCTTAGCCATTTCGCTTACCGTTGTGCTGACTGGTTGTGGTTCCAACCCCCCCGCATCGACTAGCGGCACAAGCTCTGAGGGTAGCCCAAGCAGCCCAAGCGTCAGCGGCAGCGCGAAAGCTGAATATGTGTTTAAGCTGGGACATCTCCAAGGGGGAGATCATCCGTATCAAAAAGGAGCGGAAAAGTTCAAAGACCTGGTCGAACAGAAGTCTAATGGAAGAATCAAGGTGGATATCTTTCCAAGCAGCCAACTGGGGAATGGACGGGATCAAATCGAAGGATTGCAAATGGGAAGCATCCAGCTTCACATAGGCTCTGTGGCTCCCGTGGCCAACTTTGCGCCGAAAATGAATGTGCTAAGCATGCCTTACCTGTTTGATAGCAGGGAACATGCCGTTAAGGTCTTGGATGGAGAGGTTGGATCTGAATTATCGAAAGATTTGGAATCAAAAGGGATAGTTAACTTGGCTTTCTGGGAAAACGGCTACCGCCATATGACCAATAACACGAGGCCGATCAAAGCGGCGGCAGATGCTGCAGGGCTGAAGGTCCGAGTACAAGAGTCCCCGGTCTATATCTCGCTGATTAAGGCTTTAGGTTCTACTCCGACCCCTATCCCATTCGGGGAACTCTATACGGCTATGGAGCAGAAGGTTGTGGATAGTCAAGAGAATCCCTTGGCTCAGATTGCCACCAACAAATTTAATGAGGTGCAGAAGCATTTAACTCTCACTGCGCATACGTATGATGCTGCTGTATTTCTGATGAGTAAGATGGCTTTAGACAAGTTGCCGGCTGACCTCCAACAAGTGGTGAAGGAGTCCGCTATGGAGGCCGGTGCCTATGAGCGTGAAGTATCCAAAGAGTCTGAATCCAAGTTCTTGCAGCAGCTAAAGGATAGCGGGATGCAGGTGGAAGAAAATCCGGATTTAGATTCCTTCCGTAAAGCTGTCATTCCTGTTTACGAAGAGCTTCAAGATCAATATGGAGGAAAAGAGCTCATTGAAAAAATCAGAAATGCCAAATAAGGGGAAGGAAACTTCCCTTTTTTAAGGAGGAATGACATGAAGGCGCTTCAATTCATCAGTCATTGGACCGATCAAGCATGTAGGTATATTATGGTGTTTTTCATGGGACTTGCTTTTCTTTGCACCATTTATCAAGTTTTTTCCCGTTATGTGCTGCAAAGCTCTTTTGTCATGAACGTCTTTTCAGGAGTAGACTTAGCCGGGTTCAATTTTCCTTGGATGGAAGAGCTGATCCGTTATCTATTTGTATGGATTGTCTTTCTTGGAGTGGCTACCGTCTATAAGCTAAAGGGGCATGCTCACGTAGAGATCGTCATCAATTTCCTCCCCAAGGCATGGAAACGCCGCTTTGCTATTACCGTTGAATTGATCAACTTGGTGTTCTTTGCGATCCTTTTTATCAAAGGACTGGAGATGCTCAAGATTACGAATGGCCAATTATCTCCATCCCTGCAATTCAATATGGCCTATATGTACACGGCGATTGTAGCCTGTTCTTTAATATGTTTCATGCATGCGACGTCCTTTCTCCTACAGAGTCTTAGTAGTACTAAACGGGTGAAAGAGTTGGAAAAGCATGCGGCTCCCGTACAGCCGGAGACGATCGGGTAAAGGAGGAGAGGAATTATGGTATTAGCCGTTACGTCTATCCTGTTTGCTTTCATGCTCATCGGGGTTCCTATCGCCATCGCTTTATCCATGGCTGCCATCTGGGGACTGAGTGCGAGTGATGGATACATTCCATTGACCGTTGTTGTGCAACGTTTTTTTACCGCCGTTGATTCTTTCCCTCTGCTTGCCATTCCGTTCTTTATGCTGGCTGGGGAATTGATGATGGTAGGGACGATGGCCCAGCGGATTACGAATGTTGCCTTCGCTTGTGTGGGGTGGCTACGGGGTGGATTGGCTCAAGTGTCTACGTTGGCAAGCATGTTTTTTGCCGGAATATCAGGTTCGGGTGCAGCCGATACGGCGGCTGTTGGTAAGATGCTGATTCCAGCCATGGAGAAAAAAGGATATGATAAGGGCTTTGCCGCTTCAACGGTCGCCACGGCAGGTACGATCGCCGTTGTTATCCCGCCGAGTATCCCGATGATTGTTTATGGGGTTACGGCAGGGGTGTCTATTGGCGCTTTGTTTACGGCAGGAATTATACCGGGAATTTTAATCGGGTTATCGATCATGTGCCTCAATTACTACACCGCCCGAAAGAAGGGCTATGACGCAGAAGGAGGCAAGTTCGAGCTTATCACCTTGAGGAAGGCGTTGAAGGAAGGGATTTGGGCTTTATTGCTTCCTGTTATTATCATTGTTGGGATACGCACAGGAATCTTTACGCCGACCGAATCCGCAGCGATTGCGGCTGCTTATGCCTTAGTAGTGGGAATGTTTGTGTATAAGGATCTAAAAATTAAACACCTGCCGGAAGTGTTTTTGCAGGCGGGCATTACAACGGCTATGGTCATTTTTATTATCGCTGCTGCCAACTTGTTCGGATGGCTGCTTACAGCTGAACAGGTGCCCCAGAAGCTCGCTGCTATGATCAT
The DNA here is from genome assembly GCA_041640415.1 of Ammoniphilus sp. Lineage (GTDB taxonomy): Bacteria > Bacillota > Bacilli > Aneurinibacillales > RAOX-1 > YIM-78166. The sequence goes on from JBEQAI010000046.1 coordinate 12,996, forward strand.
GAACCTCACGAATAATAAGTATTTCATCTTGTTCCTTATCAATATTGTCCTATTTATCGCAGGCTGCTTCTTGAATGCTTCTGCAGCCATTACGATCCTTACTCCATTATTTTTGCCCTTAGTCATCAGCGTGGGGATTGACCCGGTATTCTTCGGGTTGGTCATGGTCGTGAATCTGGCGTTAGGCTTGATAACGCCGCCTGTCGGACTCGATCTGTTTATTGTGCAGGGAATCGCCAATATTCCGCTGGATAAGCTTGTGAGAGCGATCCTTCCTTTCATCCTGGTGCTGACTATCGATTTAATCTTGATTACGTACATTCCGCAAATATCCATGTGGCTGCCAGGCGTATTAGGGCCATGATAGCCATAAGAAAGAGCCCCTTTTCATTCTTTCATGAAAGTGGGCTCTATTCGTTTATTCCTTTGGCGAATCGGACCGGAGAGAATGCTCGATGCTGCTGATATGCTCTCGCATATAATGACAGGCTTTCTCGGGATCTTTTTCTTCCATGGCTTTTAGGATGTTCAGATGTTCATCTAGGGACCTCTTAGCTCGTCCTGGGATCAATAAGGATTGGTTTTGCATTTCATCTATTAAATCAACCAAATTCAGCATGATGCGAATCAAGATCTTGTTCCCTGACATCTGGGCGATGTATACATGAAAGTCCTGATCCAATGCTTTTAATTCTTCATAGTTTCGTTCTTTGATTAACGTCTTCATGTCCATAAGGAGGTTGTTCAAGTGACGATAATCCTCCGGCTTCCCCTTGTGGGTGGCCCACTTGACACCTTCCGCCTCCAATACCTTACGAATGGACAGAAGCTCAGCCATCTGATCATCCTTCACGAACAAGGACGACGTTAATTTGCGAATTTTTGATTCCTGATCCGCAACAAATACGCCATTCCCATGCTTAATCACTAAGTAGCCCTCTGCTTCGAGCATCTTGTAGGCTTCACGAACCGTGTTTCGGCTTACACTTGTCTGGCCGGCCATTTCTCTTTCGCTGGGGAGCTTTTCCCCAGGCTTTAGCTTTTCTTCGTGAATCAATTGCTTGATATGTTCGATAAGGGTACTTGAAACGGATTTTCGATCGATTTTTAGTGATTCGAACATGGTTTCTTCTTCACTTTCCTTATGAATTTCTCCTCGTATCCCTCATTATAACTTAATCTTCTTGGGATGCTAAGCTTGATTTTTCATAGACGTGCTTAGCGGAAGCTCATGTGGAGGGTCGTATATGTCATGTGGAATTATTTGGAATAAATTTTCGTTTGTTGAGAAAAATAATCCCATCAAATGTGGAGGAGCGAAGATGGTATCTCTCGTATTCTCGATTTTT